>NZ_DITB01000054.1:0-138 GCF_002422095.1 Flavobacterium sp. UBA6195 | reverse complement strand
TTTTTTCGTCAAATAATTTAGCTTTTGATTTTCCAATACTAAAGATTTGACCTCCGCCACCGCCAGATCCACCTGACATTCTTCGCATCATGAAAATCCATATCGCAACCAAAATAAGAATTGGTAAAAGCATTGAAA
>NZ_DITB01000002.1:8153-9995 GCF_002422095.1 Flavobacterium sp. UBA6195 | reverse complement strand
AATATTGTTCAAGCGGCGTTTTCTTAACTTGACCTTGTTTCGTAGCCATAATAACATAATGACTGTTGATGTAATCTTGGTCTTTCAAGTCTTGAGTACAAATAAACGCTTTTACTTTATCGTCTTGTTCAATGTTAATTAAGTTCTGAATTGCACGGCCTTTACTTGCTTTGGTTCCTTCTGGAATTTCATAAACGCGCATCCAATAACATTTACCTTTTTGGGTAAAGAACATTAAATATTGATGATTCGTTGCAACAAATAAATGTTCTAAGAAATCTTGATCTCTTGTTCCAGCTGATTTTTGTCCAACTCCACCTCTATTTTGTGTTTTGTATTCTGATAATGAAGTACGTTTGATGTAACCCGCATGAGAAATTGTAATAACTACACTTTCATCTGCAATTAAATCTTCAATACTTACGTCACCACCTGAATATTCAATTTGCGAACGACGCTCATCACCATATTTATCTCTTACTTCAGCTAATTCGTCTTTAATTACCTGCATTCTCATTTCTTTGCTTGCCAATAATTCTTTCAAATAAGCAATCAATTTCATGATTTCTTCATACTCAGCACGCAATTTATCTTGCTCAAGACCTGTTAATTGTCTTAAACGCATTTCAACAATAGCACGCGCTTGAATTTCTGATAATTTGAAACGCTCAATTAATTTTGCTCTAGCTTCATCACCATCTTTAGAAGCTCTAATAATTTTGATTACTTCATCAATATTATCTGATGCAATGATTAAACCTTCTAAAATATGTGCTCTTTCTTCTGCTTTTCTTAAATCATATTGTGCTCTACGAACTACAACATCATGACGGTGTTCTACGAAATAATGAATCAAATCTTTTAGATTCAACATTTGTGGACGACCATTCACCAATGCAATATTATTTACACTGAAAGAAGATTGTAATTGAGTAAACTTATAAAGTGTATTTAAAACTACGTTTGGAACCGCATCACGTTTTAATTCGTAAACGATACGCATACCATTTCTATCCGATTCATCTCGAATATTTGAAATGCCTTCAATTTTCTTATCATTAACCAAATCGGCTGTATGTTTAATCATATTTGCCTTGTTTACCTGATAAGGAATTTCGGTAACAATGATAGCTTCTTTACCATTTACTTCTTCAAAACCAACTTTAGCACGCATTACAATACGACCTCTACCTGTTTTGAATGCCTCTCTCACTCCTTCGTAACCATAAATAGTTCCACCAGTAGGAAAATCAGGTGCTTTGATGTAATTAATTAATTCATCAATTTCAATATCATTATTATCAATGTAAGCTAAAGTTCCATTAATAACTTCTGTTAAGTTGTGAGGCGCCATGTTGGTTGCCATACCTACCGCAATACCCGAAGCTCCGTTAATTAATAACGTAGGGATTTTAGTTGGCATAACTGTTGGCTCTTGTAACGTATCGTCAAAGTTCAATTGAAAATCCACTGTTTCTTTGTCGATATCAGCCAACATTTCTTCCGAAATCTTTTTCATTCTGGCTTCGGTGTAACGCATTGCTGCTGGACTATCACCATCGACAGAACCAAAGTTACCTTGACCGTCAACCATTAAGTAACGCAAACTCCATTCTTGAGCCATACGCACCATTGCATCATATACTGAGGTATCACCATGTGGGTGATATTTACCTAAAACTTCTCCAACAATCCTTGCCGACTTTTTGTGGGCTCTGTTCGAAAGAACTCCTAATTCATACATTCCGTATAAAACTCTACGGTGTACAGGCTTTAAACCATCTCTAACATCAGGAAGTGCACGTGACACAATAACCGACATCGAATAATCGATGTAAGCTG
>NZ_DITB01000002.1:0-8005 GCF_002422095.1 Flavobacterium sp. UBA6195 | reverse complement strand
TTGTAATTTTACAATCATTACTATAATTATTATGGACGATAATTTTTCACCAAGAGTTAAAGATGTAATTACCTACAGTAAAGAAGAAGCTTTACGTTTAGGTCATGACTTTATTGGTACTGAACATTTAATGCTCGGGATACTAAGAGACGGTAATGGTAAAGCAATAAATATTTTAAACAACTTAGGAATAGATTTATCTCATCTAAGAAAAAAAGTTGAAATTCTGAGCCCTGCCAACCCTAATGGAATTCAAAATTTAGAAAAACAAAATTTACATCTTACTAGACAAGCCGAAAGAGCTTTGAAAACCACATTTTTAGAAGCTAAATTATTCAATAATTCTGAGATTAGCACAGCACATCTTTTGTTGTGTATTTTAAGAAATGAAAATGACCCTACAACAAAATTATTGAATAAAATTAAAATAGATTACGAAACCGTTAAAGAGCAATATACAGCCATGATGACAAACGAAGACGATTATTTAGAAAATTTACCGAAAGCAGAATCGTTCAACGATGATAACGGAAATGATGAAGGTATGAAAGACAGTGGCTTTAGTAACACTCCTCCTTCTGGAAGCAAAACAAACAAAAAGTCTAAAACTCCTGTTTTAGATAACTTTGGTCGTGATTTAACTGAAATGGCTGAAGAAGGAAAATTAGATCCAGTTGTTGGACGCGAAAAAGAAATTGAACGTGTTTCGCAAATCTTAAGCCGAAGAAAGAAAAACAACCCTCTTTTAATTGGAGAACCCGGAGTTGGAAAGTCAGCTATTGCCGAAGGTTTAGCTTTACGAATTATCAAGAAAAAAGTATCTCGAAATTTATTCAATAAACGTGTCGTTACACTTGATTTAGCAAGTTTAGTAGCAGGTACAAAATACCGTGGACAATTCGAAGAGCGAATGAAAGCCGTAATGAATGAATTAGAGAAAAACGACGATATCATCTTATTCATTGACGAAATTCACACTATTGTTGGTGCAGGTGGTGCAACAGGCTCATTAGATGCTTCTAACATGTTTAAACCAGCATTAGCTAGAGGTGAAATTCAATGTGTTGGAGCAACAACTTTAGATGAATACCGTCAATATATTGAGAAAGATGGCGCATTAGAAAGACGTTTCCAAAAAGTAATTGTAGAACCAACATCTGTTGAAGAAACGATTACGATTTTGAATAATATCAAACCTAAATACGAAGATCATCACAACGTAATTTACACGCCTGAAGCTATTGAAGCTTGTGTGAAATTAACTAATCGATATATGACTGATCGATTCCTTCCAGATAAAGCTATTGACGCTTTAGATGAAGCGGGTTCTCGTGTTCATATCATCAATATTGATGTTCCAAAGCAAATTTTGGAATTAGAAAAGAAATTAGAAGAAGTTCGCGAACTTAAAAACACAGTTGTAAAAAAACAGAAATACGAAGAAGCAGCTAAACTTCGCGATGATGAAAAACGCATCGAAAAAGATTTGGCAATCGCGCAAGAACAATGGGAAGAAGATTCCAAAAACAACAAAGTAACCGTTACAGAAGATAACGTTGCGGATGTAGTTTCTATGATGACTGGAATCCCAGTAAATCGTATTGCTCAAACCGAAAGTAATAAATTAGCTCACTTACCTGAACTAATTAAAGGTAAAGTAATTGGACAAGACGAAGCGGTATTAAAAATCGCAAAATCTATCCAAAGAAATCGTGCCGGATTAAAAGATCCAAACAAGCCAATTGGTTCGTTTATTTTCTTAGGTCAAACCGGAGTTGGTAAAACACAATTAGCAAAAGTTATTGCAAAAGAATTATTCGATTCAGAAGATGCACTAGTTCGTATCGACATGAGTGAATACATGGAAAAATTTGCGATTTCTCGTTTAGTTGGAGCGCCTCCAGGATACGTTGGATACGAAGAAGGTGGACAATTAACTGAAAAAGTAAGAAGAAAACCTTATTGTGTGGTGCTTTTAGACGAAATCGAAAAAGCACATCCTGATGTTTTCAATATGATGCTACAAGTTTTAGATGACGGACATTTAACCGATAGTTTAGGTCGTAAAATCGATTTTAGAAATACGATTATCATCATGACTTCAAACGTTGGTGCTCGCCAATTAAAAGATTTTGGAACTGGAGTTGGATTTGGCACGGCTTCTAAACAAGCACAAACCGAAGAACATTCTAAAGGAATTATCGAAAATGCCTTGAAAAAAGCATTTGCTCCAGAATTCTTGAATCGTATTGATGATGTAATAGTATTCAATGCACTAGAAAAACATGATATTGATAAAATTATTAATATCGAAATGGATAAATTGTATTTAAGAGTTAAAGATTTAGGCTACACGCTTGTTCTTTCTGAAAAAGCAAAAGATTTCATTGCCGATAAAGGTTTCGATAAGCAATTTGGTGCCCGACCTTTAAAAAGAGCCATTCAAAAATATGTGGAAGATGCTCTTGCTGAGGAAATCATCACACATAAAATTCATGAAGGCGACCAGATTTTCATGGATTTAGATGAAAGTAGTCAAGAACTCAAAATAGAAATTAAAAAACTAGAAGAACCAAGCTCTTAAGCTTGGTTTTTTTTTATTTGCAGAAATGATAATTGTATTAAAAAAAATACTACATTAGTTCTAAATTACAATTCATTTATGCAAGACAAAGTTATCGTAGGAAGTGAAGAATGGTGCTCCTTCCCTGCTCTAGGTATTCCAACTATCAAAGCTCGTGTTGACTCGGGTGCAAAAACATCAGCATTGCACGCCATCAATATTGTTACATTTGAAAAAGACAGCGAGAGTTGGGTTAAATTCGATATCAATCCTATACAAAATAATGCAAAAGCAGTTATTCACTGTGAAGCCCCTTTAATTGACAAAAGAGTAGTTAAAAGTTCCAGTGGTTTCAGAGAACAGCGCTATGTAATTAAAACCAAACTTGAAATTGGTGGCAAAACTTGGGAAATTGAGGTTACTTTAACTAATCGCGATTCAATGGGTTTCCGGATGTTATTAGGTCGTGAAGCGATGTCAGGACGTGTTTTAGTCGATCCTGAAAAACGCTATTTATTAGGGCAACCTACAACCGAAAAACTTAAAGAATATTATTACGCTGCAACAGAAAACAAAAAAGGATTAAAAATTGGTTTATTAGCTAGTAATCCTGAATTATACAGCAACAAACGTATTTTAGAAGCAGGTGAATTAAGAGGTCATGAAATGCATTTCTTAAATTTGAAGTACTGCTACATGAAATTAGATGCTACAAAACCTGAAATCCATTATCGTGGTGGAAAAGTATTGAATGATTTTGATGCCGTAATTCCAAGAATTCGTCCTAGCATGACGTATTATGGTTGCGCTTTGACACGTCAATTTGAAGCTTTAAAAGTATTTGCTTTAAACAATGCTTCTGCTATTACGCAATCGAGAGATAAATTATTTTCATTACAATTATTATTAAACAATGGAGTTGACATTCCTACTACTGGATTTGCCAACTCTCCTTTAGATACTGACGATTTAATTAAAATGGTTGGAGGTTCGCCTTTGATTGTAAAATTATTAGAAGGAACACAAGGAAAAGGTGTCGTTTTGGCAGAAACTAAAAAAGCAGCTGAATCCGTAATTAATGCTTTCAAGAGTTTAAATGCTAATATTTTAGTTCAGGAATTCATAAAAGAAGCCAATGGTAAAGATTTGAGACTCTTTGTTGTAGACGGAAAAGTTGTAGCAGCCATGCAACGTGAAGCCGCTCCTGGAGAATTCAGAGCTAATATTCACATGGGAGGAACGGCCTCAGTTGTAAAAATTACTTCTGATGAAAAGAGAATTGCTATTAAAGCCGCTAAAGCTATGAATTTAAAAGTAGCAGGAGTGGATATTATTCGTTCGTCTAAAGGTCCTTTGTTGCTAGAAGTTAATTCTTCTCCCGGATTAGAAGGAATTGAAGGCGCAACTCAAAAAGACATCGCTGGAGAGATGATTAAAGCCATTGAGAAAAACTTTAAGTGGAAATAATATGAAAAAGCAATATTCAGTTCCATTAGTTTTATTTCTGTTAGGAATGGCAATAACAATAATTGGCTCTCTGTTTAAACTCATGCATTGGCCTGGTGCAAACATCATGTTAACAATTGGAATGTTCGCCGAAGCAACTGCTTTAATAAGTCTCATTGTTATAGTTTTTAAAAGAATTAAATGAATCCGTATATCGACATCACATTAAGAAGTGTAGCTGTTTATTTTTTTATGATAATTGCTTTGCGAATATTTGGAAAAAAAGAACTTTCACAACTTAATACAGCTGATGTTATTCTGATTTTATTGATTAGTAATTCCGTCCAAAATGCAATGGTTGGAGCTGATACTTCGTTGTATGGAGGAATTATAGCTGCTTTTTCACTTTTTTTAATCAATTCTATTTTTAAGAAAGTAATGTTGAAATCGAAATTTATTAAAGCATTAGTGCAAGACAAACCAGAAATTTTAATTCATAACGGAAAAACTGAATTCAAAACCCTAGCGCGATTAGGAATTACATCAGAAGAACTTGAAGAAGCCATGCGTGAACACGGAATTGAATATTACAAAGACGTAAAATTAGCCATGTTTGAAATCGATGGAAATATCAGTATTATATCAGGAAATGAAAATCTAAAACAAACCCATCACAAAAGGAAAATTCATAAAACATTAGGTAAACTAAACAATTAATAAAAAATTTATTATATAGTTTAATCAATAAAAAAATTATGCACATCATCAGTAAAATTCTAATTGTAATCATAGCTTTATTTCACCTGTATTTTCTATGGCTTGAAATGTTTGCTTGGACAACTAGTGCCAAAAAAGTATTCCGAACCATCCCAGAAGATTTATTTGAAAAAACAAAAGTTTTAGCCGCTAATCAAGGTTTGTATAACGGATTTTTATCTGCAGGATTACTATGGTCTTTGGCTATTTCGGATGAAAATTGGAGCCAAAATATTGCTCTTTTTTTTCTTTGTTGTGTGAGTGTTGCTGGAATTTTTGGAGCATATTCTGCTTCTAAGAAAATATTTTATGTGCAAGCGTTACCAGCTATTATTGCGATTATAACCATCGTATTTTTATAAAAGAAAAGCTCAAGAAACCTTGAGCTTTTTAATAATATAGTTTCAATTAGTCTTCCATTTCAATTTGAAAACTATTCAAAAACGAAACTGATTTTTCAATATCGTAATGCAGAATTCGATCTTCTGAAACAAACGATACTTCTTCTCTGTACGATTTTACAAAACTTTCAATAAATTCACTTGATTTTAACGGTCTTCTGAATTCTAAAGCTTGCGAACCGTTTAATAATTCGATAGCCAAAATACGTTCTACGTTTTCAACAATACGTAAGGTTTTAGTTGCAGCGTTTGCTCCCATACTCACGTGATCTTCTTGTCCGTTTGAAGAAACAATACTATCAATACTTGATGGCGTTGCTAATTGTTTGTTTTGGCTAGCAATACTTGCCGCTGTGTATTGAGGAATCATAAAACCTGAATTCAACCCTGGGTCGTTTACTAAAAACGCTGGTAAATTTCTCAATCCAGAAATCAATTGATAGGTTCTCCTTTCCGAAATACTTCCTAATTCTGATAATGCTATTCCTAAGAAATCTAAAGCTAAAGCTAAAGGTTGTCCGTGGAAATTTCCACCAGAAATAATTAAATCTTCTCCCACGAAAATATTTGGATTGTCAGTAACCGAATTGATTTCAGTACGGAACACTTTTTTCACATAATCAATCGTATCTTTCGAAGCGCCATGCACTTGTGGAATACATCTAAAAGAATATGGGTCTTGAACATGTACTTTTGGTTGCGCAATGATTTCGCTATCTTCAAGTAAATCGCGCATTCTTTCAGCTGTTTGTACTTGACCTTTATGAGGACGAACTAAGTGAATCAAATCCGTAAATGGTTCAATTCTCCCATCAAAACCTTCTAATGAAACTGCTCCGATTACATCTGCTAAATACGAAATTTTCTCTGCTTTAATCAAACAGAAAACGCCATAAGCACTCATGAATTGCGTTCCGTTCAATAATGCTAATCCTTCTTTTGATTGTAAAACGATTGGTTCCCAACCAAATTTTGCTAATACTTTTGAAGCTGGCTGTCTGAAACCATCAACATAAACTTCACCTTCTCCTAATAAGGGTAAAGACAAATGCGCTAAAGGAGCTAAATCGCCCGAAGCGCCCAACGAACCTTGTGTATAAATTACAGGTAAAACATCATTATTATAAAAATCAATCAAACGCTGCACCGTTACCAACTGAACACCTGAATGTCCGTAGCTTAACGATTGGATTTTCAATAACAACATGATTTTTACAATTTCATGAGGTACTTCCTCCCCTGTTCCGCAAGCGTGCGATTTTACTAAGTTTTCTTGTAGTTTTGATAAATTTTCATTCGAAATTTTCACATTACACAACGAACCAAATCCGGTGTTAATTCCGTAAATTGGATCAGAGTTTGATTTCATTTTATCGTCTAAGTATTTTCTACATTTCTCAATGTTTACGACAGCTTCCTCTGATAATGCCAACTGTTTTCCTTGAAAAACAATCTCGTTAATCATGTCAATCGACAATAAATCTGAACTTATATAATGTGTAGTTTCCATTTGGTTAATTTTAAAAGTCCAAAATTCCGCAAACAATTGTTAAAATGCAAGATTTATCAGCATTATTAACAAAAAATAAATAGTTCTCAAATTTTAAGGCAAATCTGGGTGCATTTTTAAGAATTTTCAATAAATTAGCGCATTCAAAAAATACAACATCAAATCATGAAAAATACAGCGTTAACGCACATTCACGAAAGTTTAGGAGCTAAAATGGTTCCGTTTGCAGGATACAATATGCCGGTACAATATGAAGGAGTAAATGTAGAACACGAAACCGTTAGAAATGGCGTTGGTGTTTTTGACGTTTCTCACATGGGAGAATTTTTCTTAAAAGGAGAAAATGCGTTGGCTTTAATTCAGAAAGTAACTTCAAATGACGCTTCTAAATTAGTTGATGGAAAAGCACAATATTCTTGTTTACCAAATAACGAAGGTGGAATTGTTGACGATTTAATCGTTTATAAAGTTGCCGATAATCACTATATGTTGGTGGTAAATGCTTCAAACATTGAAAAAGATTGGAATTGGATTGCTGAGCACAATGATTTAGGGGTAGACATGCAAAATTTATCTGACGAGTATTCATTATTAGCAATTCAAGGACCAAAAGCTGCTGAAGCTATGCAATCTTTAACCTCAATTGATTTATCAAATATGGGCTATTATACGTTCCAAATTGGTGATTTTGCAGGAAAAAGCGATGTAATTGTTTCGGCTACTGGTTATACTGGTTCTGGAGGATTTGAAGTGTATTTTAAAAACGAAGACGCAGAGTACATTTGGAACAAAGTTTTTGAAGCAGGAGCAGCATTCGGAATCAAACCTATCGGATTAGCAGCACGTGATACATTACGTTTAGAAATGGGATTCTGTTTATACGGAAACGACATTAACGATACTACTTCTCCGTTAGAAGCAGGTTTAGGATGGATAACCAAATTCGACAAAGAATTCACAAATTCTGAAAACTTGAAAAAACAAAAAGAAGCAGGTGTTGCTCGTAAATTAGTTGGTTTCGAAATGGTAGAAAGAGGAATTCCTCGTCACGATTACGAAATTGCTGATGCTAATGGAAATATTGTGGGAGTTGTTACTTCTGGAACACAATCACCTTCTATGGGAATTGCTATTGGAATGGGATATGTTCCAACGGCTTTAGCTACACCAGATTCTGAAATTTATATTAGAATTAGAAATAAAGATATTAAAGCGAAAGTGGTTAAAATGCCATTTTACAAGAAATAGTCAAGAGCAAGGACAAGTTCAAGAACAATGACAAATTTGAAAATTGAACTTGAATTTGAACTTGAATTTTAAACATATAAG
>NZ_DITB01000116.1 GCF_002422095.1 Flavobacterium sp. UBA6195 | reverse complement strand
GGCTACGCCCATTTAAAGCGTTATCGAATGGAGAGCAATATAGAGCGGGATTAGCTCGGCTAATATGTGATGCTCCCGATAAAGTGGTTATTGATGAGTTTACGAGTGTCGTTGACCGTCAAATAGCTCAAATTGGTGCATCGGCTTTCGCTAAATCGTGGAGGCGAACAAAAGGTAAACAAATAGTACTACTTTCGTGTCACTATGATATTGTAGAGTGGTTGCAACCAGATTGGGTATATGATACTCGAACTGGTGAAGTAAAAAAAAAGTCCAAAAACGCCCACCTATCAAGCTCGACATTTGGAAGACAAACGGAACTTACTGGAAGTATTTTAAAGAGCATTATTATTTAGACTTGCCCCACCCTCCTGCGGCTGAATATTTTGTCGCTACGGTAAACGGAGAGCTTGTGGCTCATTTGGCTGTTTGCCCTTTATTTACTGCAAAGGCTTATCGTGCAACCCGATTAGTTGTTATGCCCGAGTGGCAGGGTGCAGGTGTTGGAACGACTTTTTTAAATGAAGTAATGCAATACCATTTAGACGGTAACGGAAGATGTGGGCATAAATATCACACCTTTTTTCATACTTCACACCCCCAATTATGCGGTTATTTGAGGCACTCTAACAAATGGCTTCAAACTAATGCAATGCTTCACGGCTCAAATAAAGTAAGAAGTAAAGATAGTATTAATAGAACTGGAAAAGGCACTATAACAGGGTGTGGTTATGGCGGCCATTTTAGAGCCGTACAGGCGTTTAAATATTTAGGAAAATGAAAAAAATAAGAGTTTTTATATCAGGACAAAAGTATTTCGGGGAGCAAGTATTTAGCCTTTGTAATAGGCTTGATTTTGTCGAAATTGTAGGAGTATGTTCGCCGTTAGATGATAAGTATGTTACAAAAATGGCTCATACTTTTGGGATTAAGCATATACCAGCGGGAACATTAACCGCCGATACTTTCCCGGACAATGTAGATATTGGAATTACTGCCCATTCATTTGATTATATAGGCAAGAAAACAAGGTATAAAGCTAAAATTGGGTGGATTGGCTACCATCCGAGTTTATTACCTCGTCATCGTGGGCGTTCGTCTATTGAGTGGGCAATCCGAATGCGTGACCCAATAACTGGAGGTTCTGTTTTTTGGTTAAATGATGGTATTGATAGAGGCGACATTGCTTATCAGGATTTTTGCTTTATTGACCCTAAAATGTATGCAATGGACTCAAGAAAAGCGGCACGACTATTATGGGAGCATGAATTACAGTCTATGGGGCTACGTTTGATTGAAAAAGCGTTATTTGATATAAGTAACGGAATAATTATAAAAAAGCCACAAAAGAAAGAATTTAGCACTTTTGAACCGAATACAGATGTAAAAGATGTATATAAACCCGATTTGCTTATGATTGAGCGTTACGGCTCTCCAAGTACATGAAAAAGCCCCTTTGAGGGGCTTTTAAATTTCGTTTAAATGTTGTTTAAAGAATGATTATATTTGCTCAAAAAGTGACACATTTCAATTTACAAAGTGGCACATTTCAATTTTTTGATTATACTTATTTGATAAAATTTTTCATTTCAATTTTTCTCAATCAATAATTAAAATTTTAAAATAATTTATATGAAAATGTTAAAAAAAGTAGTACTTGTAGTAGGAATTATGCTCTTCTCTTTAGAAAGTTTTTCTCAAAAAACAGATACAATCAACAAAAGCAAAAAGGATAGTGTAAATATTCCTAAACGTGCAATAGCTTACGCGGCTGATAAATTTGCGATTGTCCGACCATTGACCATTGAGTTCACGCATTCATCTCCATACAATTTTACCTCAGATCGAGGAAACATATCATTACCGCAAAGTACCGTTAACCAGTTTGAACAGGCTAAAATTAGTGCCAATTTTAATTTTATAAAAAGAAAAACATGGCTTTTAGGAACAACTTTAAGCTATAGATATACTAGTGCAGAGGCTGATATGATGGATCCCTTTACAAATGAAATCAAGGCAGTCGATAATCAATTCCACTATTTTTCTTCATCAGTGAATTTTTCATACTTCTCAACATTGTTTAAAAAGAGAACAATCTATTCTTCAAGTATTATTTTTGATGGTAGTGATCAACATTTTGAAAGAGTAAAAGGTTTATTAACAGGTGTAATAGTTTTGAAAGCCAATCAAAAAACAAAAATGACCGCTGGTTTATTAGTTAATATAGATCCAAGTGCTCAAACACCTGTGATACCAATTATAACTTATGAACACAAATTTAATAATGGATTGATAGCTGACATTACACTTCCAAAAAGCATTTACCTTCGAAAGTACGTTTTCAATGCTGGAAGAGTATCATTGGGAAGCGAATTAGACAGAACATCATTTTATCTATACAATATAGATGGTACGTCTCAAAGATATGAGTACAGACAATTAGATATCTATTCTGGGTTAATATACGAACATGTAATTGGAAATTTTATAATCACTGGAAAAACTGGTATGAAGTTAACACCCTCTGGAAATTTATTTAGAAAAGAAGATTCATTCAAGGATGCTGTATATGAAATAAAACCAGATCCTACATTCTATTTTAATTTAGGTGTATCGTTTAATCCTTTTACACTTTTAGGAAAGAAAAAATAATATAATGAAATATTTTTTGAAGTGTCATATCAAAAAAGCTTTTATAAATAAACACAACAAGTAGTAACAATACAAAAATTGGATGCAAATTAACTTTAAGCTTAAATTTTCAAAACAGGAAGATTCAGTTTTAATAGCTATTGTTTGCCTGTTGGGTATTATACATAGTTTTATGTACATTGATACTATGAAAGGAAGTCTTTTTGAGGAATATTATTTTATTGCAACAAGTATTAGTTTAACATGTATTATTGGTTTGTGGAGAATGAAAATATGGGCATTTTTCACCTATTTATCGGTTTTTATAATCAATCAATTTTTACTATATTTAATTAACGAATGGTTTCTTTCTCAAGCAATATTACCCATTATTTTATTGATATTTTTTATAAAAATATTTGAAAGTAAAGAATAACTAATTTTCCAATAAATAATATAAAAAAAATTGAATTTCAAGATTAACGTAGCACTCATAAATCTTAATGAGCAAATTAATTTCATAGATTTAGAAATTGATAATCAAATTGAAAAATGTAAAAATTCTATAGATGTTATTCTAAAATCAGTATCTGAAATAAAAAAAATAGTCCTCAAATCAGGTTTCAAAGTGGATACTGAAGAGATTCAATTTTTCAAAGAATTAAAACCTCAATTTACTTCTAAACTAATCTATTATAATGTGGTTTATAAAATTGAAATGAAAAGACCAAATGGAGGAAATAGAATATTGAAAAAATATTATAATAATGAATTACTAAAATTAAAAGCTTTTTTTGATAATGAACTTGAGTTTTATCAATATTACCGTTCCGGAAGTACTTATCTCGATTATAAGTACTTCCAAAGAGGTAAATTTGACATAAAATTGGCTTTGGATAATTATTATTTCGAAACCGACACAACATTTAGTACTTCTCATGATTTTAAGGTAGCACAAATTCTTGCTAATGACCTTATTCAATTATACTTAGAAAATCAATTAATTATGATTGAAAATAAAGATATATCCGAAAAATCACAACGCAAACCGAACATAAAATTAATGTGGACTGGTTCAAAGGTGGCTTTAACAGAATTGCTATATGCTCTACATTCCGAAGGTGTATTCAATAATGGCAAAGCCGATTTAAAAGATATTGCTGAATATTTTGAGCATATTTTTGAAATTGATCTAGGACAATACCGTAGAACTTTCCTTGAAATTAGAGCTCGTAAGAATGATAGAGCAAAATTTATTACTTCTCTTAACGAAGCATTGATCAAAAAAATGGAAAATTCAGATGATTTAATTTAGATAAAATCATACCCAACGCGAACCGCGTTGTGAAACAAAAACTTTCAAAAAATACAATTTTGTACCATAACAATCTAAAACATACGTTATGGCAATCGAAGTTATCACACGCGAAGACTTAAATGAATTCAGAAGTCTTCTTTTGAACGATTTAAAAGAAATCATTCAATCCAAACCGCAACAAACAAAACAGTGGCTCAAATCCAATGAAGTCCGCAAGTTATTAAACATCTCTCCAGGTACTTTACAAAATCTCCGCATCAACGGAACACTAACCTATACCAAAGTAGGAGGCATAATGTATTATGACAATTCAGACATTGATAAATTATTAAATGGAAATAAGGTAAATGCTTTGCCTACTCTGTTCAAATAATTTTTGCAATTATGAATTACATCAAACACTTAACTGGTTTCTTTGAGAAAGTAGCCATTGATAAAACATTAAATCCAACACATGTAAGTTTATACATAGCCCTATTCCAATTTTGGAACTGCAATCGTTTCAAAAATCCAATCAGTATCAATCGTGATGAGGTAATGAGAATTAGCAAAATCAGTTCCAAAGCAACCTATCATAAATGTCTGAAGAACTTGCATAGTTTGGGTTACATCAATTACGAACCATCTTACAATCCATTCAAAGGAAGTCATGTCATTTTGTTCAACTTTTCAGAAGATTTAAAACCGCTATCAAAATCCGAAAGAAAACCAAAAAATGAACCACTTATTGAACTTGTTTCTGAACAAGCTTTGAACAAGTCTTGTACTAGTAATGAGACAGGTACTGAACAAGCAGTAGTACCTTCTATAAACTATATAAACAATACAAACATTTTAAACGATAAAAACGTTTCAAACTTGGAAAAGCTCACAAAAAATTTTGAAGAAATAAATAATTCAGATTTAAAAAATGAAAATTCAAAAGAAGAAAAAAGTTCCGCGAAAAAAGAAGAAAAGTTAAAACCAGAGATTGAAGAAGTCAAAACCTATTTCCAAGAAAATAACTTCCCGGAACAAGAAGCTCAAAAATTTTACAATTACTTCAAAAGTGTCGGTTGGTTAGTTGGTGGAAAAACACCAATGGTCGATTGGCAAGCAGCAGCACAAAATTGGATGATTAATGCACCAAAATTCATTTCAAATGCAGAACAAACCAACAGAGCAAAACAACTCAATACAACAACCGACAAAGACTATTCAGAGCCATTATAGCTATGATAAGGTCATTACTTGGTTAGAAAATAAAGGAGTTGAACTATACGGCAATCATTTCAAAATAATAGAAACTGATTACCCAATTGTGTACAAACTAATCGCTTATTTCTTAAAAGACGAACCAACATGTTTTCAATACGGAATTAACCTCAACAAAGGAATATTATTAACCGGACCAATAGGCTGCGGTAAAACATCAATAATGAATTTAATGAAATACCTAACAGCCACAGAACACAAATTTTTCGTAAAACCTTGCAGAGATATCAGCTTCGAATTCATCCAAGACGGCTACCAAATAATCCACAAATACAGCATCGGAAAACTTTATCAATCAGAACCAAGAACCTATTGCTTTGACGATTTAGGAACAGAAAATAACCTAAAGTATTTCGGAAACGAATGCAATGTAATGGCAGAAATCCTATTAAGCAGATACGATCTATTCATTTCAAAAAAACTTCAAACCCACATAACCACAAACCTATCAGCCACAGAAATAGAAAAACATTACGGCAACCGAGTTCGCTCACGATTGAGGGAAATGGTTAATTTAATTGCATTTGAAAAAACAGCACAAGACAAAAGATAAAATTCGTATAAATCCGCGTTGCAAAGCATCAGTTTCATCCGCGTTCCAATAACAAGAAAGAAAATGAAAACTATAACCAACTTCTGGAACTACTTCCAACAAAACAACTTCGTTTTCCTACTCCTAAACGAAATCCCAAAAGACGAAATAAAAATCCATTTCGATAAACTAATCGAGATACTACATCAATACAACAAAGACCTAGACCTCATCATTAAAAACAAAACAAGTGCTGCAGAATTAATCATCACCGCAAATGGAAATCCTTATCTTTTCAAAGAAGTAGAATTACTAGTCCATTATGCACCAATTGTAGAACGTTGGAAAATAACTGCATTTCTACAACCCGAAACAAACCTAACCAAATACGAAAACAGTACCGACAAACCACTAGAATATTACGGTATCAGTTTAAAAATAAGCGAAATGTATTTCATCCCATTAGAAAACCCAAACAAACCAACTGATTTAGGAATAAAAGTGTTGCTCAAAAACTACATTATCCACAAAGATAACCCAAGACTTAGAGAAGCAGTTTACGTTCACATTGAACATTTAATTGGTGAAAAAGCATTTGCCAATGATATTGCATTTATTGAGATTGGGCAATTGGAAGGAGAAAATGAAAACCAGATTGAATTGTACAATCTAAAATCTTATATCGACATTGAAATAGACAATTAAGTTTCGGCAATAAATCTAATTTACTGCCAAAACTTAACAAATATTTCATTTACAAAACACGAAAAAATGTGTAATTAATTGCAAATGAAATAATGTGATGAGGCAAAAAAAGTGATATTTCATAGTAAAACAATCAATTTCATCCTGACAACTCAACTATAAATAATAATTCGTCATATCGCATATCGCAATATGAAATAGTCAGCTCCTAAATCAATAATAGTTAATCATTAATATTCCACTCAATTCCTTCTATTCGTTTTGAAAGGAATACTAAAGTTTCAAAAACTTCATTTTCAGTCGGTGGCTTTGTTTTACCAATAAGGAGTTCATTAAATTTTGAACCAGAGTAAACCTTTTTCAAAGTATTCCAAACCATTTCAGTTTCACTAAAAATTAGTGCATCCTTTGGGTGGTTGTAAAGCCAGTTTTTATCGTTAGGTATTGCTTTGTCATCATCTTTGGCAACTTGCAAAAACATCGTGTTAAACAAGTTGGAATTCACAAAGTCTTTTATAGCATAAAGCTTCATCAATAGAGTTAAATCATAAGTATGACGAACTTTATTAGATAAATCCTCAAGCGGGTTTTCTGTATAAGAAAATCGAACTAAGCTAATTATCTTCTCACAAAAAGTACGCTCAACTGCTAATGCTTTAACTTCAAAATCTTCTAATCCAAATTGTGTAAGTAATTCAGTATTTGGAGTTGTCTTGATATAATCAGCAATTAAGGTTCTGATAGGTTGTACAACATTGGGTTCTGTATTACCCATATGAGAAACTTCCAATGCAATATTTTCTCTTACTTCGCCATAAGTTCCTTTTACACCAACTTTTGGAAAGGAATAAATTATTTTTCTAATACTGCCTTTTTTATTAGTGTTTGGATCATCTGGTACAACATCTAGGATAGAGTTGTCAATTACATTGGTAACGTTCTTTAATTTTTCTTTCAAAGCATTTCCGCTATCACCATCATTTTTTACAACAACAACATCAATATCTTCCGAAAATCGTTGTATAACATCATAGCATTTTGATAATGAAGTACCACCTTTAAAAACAACCAAATCTTTTACATCCGAATGAAAAAGTTGATGCAAAGCATAAGTAACCCAATAATCTTTTTCAATAAAAATCTCTGGAATTCCAAAGTGTTCAGCAGCAGCTACAATAGCACCTTCAAAATTGTCTTTGTCTAAATGTAAATTCATTATACTATATTCCAAGAGTTAGCAGTCGAAAGCATTTTAGGAGTAATTCCATATTCATAACTACTCGAAGGATTTATCGATTTTTTTAATAAAGAAAGATTAGTTGTGTCAACATTCATTGCTTCCAAAAGAGCACCAAGCAAAGCTCTAACTTTTGGCGGATAAGCAATACCATAAGTAATTAGTTTTTTTAATTCTGTGGCTTCAAAATTATAAATCACTTTTTTTAAATAAACAAGCCCATCACTTTTTTGCAAGTCCGGAATAGTATTCAAATCTTTTATAACATCCAATAACTCCAAATATTTTATAGTATCAGCAGTTACTTTTACATAACTTTTCGCTGGCTTAATCACAACATTACCTACTTTGCCTTTAACTTGTCTGTCCAAAGAAGCCACACGAATAGAACTAGGAACTTGTGTGGTTAAACCTAATCGGTTATACAATCTCGTTCCAGTAATATAGGCAACTTGTTTATTTTTCTCAAATAAATAAAGTGAAAGCAAAACATCTTCTCTAGGTTTTTGTTCACCAAATACAGACACTTTAGGTTTATAATAATAACCTTTTCTAGCTCTTTTAATAACTCCTTTATCAACTAATCTACTTAATGCTTTAGAACCTGCAATAATTTCATCTGAAGTTAATCCAAGAGTATCATATCCGAATACATCTCCTGTATCTATTCGGTTTATTTTAGCTACTATTTTATCTGTTACTTTCATACTCAGCAACAAAGATAACTATTTTATTTTAAATGTCAAGTTTTTTCTATACTTTACCTGACATATTATCTGTATTACAATCTATACAATGATCATTGATTAAATCTTTACAACTATCACTATCAACATATTCATTATCTCATTCATCTGCACAAAAACCGTCTTTAGTCCAAGTATTCCTAAAGCCAGTTCTTTGTTTGCTTCATTTCGCTAATTCCAATTATAAACAAAAAAGACAGATTAATTTAACCTGTCTTTTTTGTAATTCAGTAAAACCATAAATTGCATTAGGATTTCTTTTTTGGTGGTTTTAATGAAGGAGTATTACCTGGCGTGTCTTTATTATCACGCTGACGTTGGTCTGGTTTTCCAGTTGATTTTGCTATTCTTTTCGGTCCAGTTTTAAGTGCCATAATTTTGTTTTTTAGATAGTTACTTACAAATTTAATTAAAATTTATTTTCTCTTCTTTTTTCTTTTAAAAAAGAAGCTTTTCTTTTTCTTTTCGTCTTTTTTTATTCCATCATTTATTTCATCTGACGACCAAATTCTAGCAAATTCAATTTCACTTCTTCTAATGAAATAATGTGACTTGCAATCAAAATTCCAATTACCAATAGAAGGAGATAAACTAATATTTTCTCCATCAAATGTCATTTTCCAATCAGTTGGAGAAAAAGGCGTAACAACTTCATTGTTACAGCCACACACACATTTGTGTATGGCCGTACAATAAGTAAGCGAAATATATAATATTCCATCTTCCAATAGATCTGGGATAAACTCTACAAACTTATGCTGTAACTTCATCGCTAGTCAATTGATTAACATTAATAGAGTAAGTACTGTGATGCTCTTCTCGCAAATCTTGATAGAAACCACACATTTTTTTCCATTTAATTACTGCTAAAACAGCATTCAAACAATTTAACTCAGCAATTTGAATATTACTGTTATAATCGTTATTACCTTCATCAACAAATGGAATTCTATCAACTAAATGATTATTCTTTTCATGAGTTCCAGTTGTCACTCTAACTGTTCCAATTAGAGTATCATCAACCGCATTTACTCCAAGTCCAACATCAATAAATGGAATATTGCTTTTTAACAAAAATTGAATAATCAACTTTCTTGAAACATCATTATCAATACATATAAACACAAAAGACATCGTTGATAGTGCTTTCATATTATCTTTTGAAACATAATTATGATGTGCAGTAATCTTTTGATGAATTTTTGAATACTGATTAAAGTAATAGTCAACCTTTGACGGTACTGTATCTAAATCTTCCTTTCCTGCAGCTCCAGGAGAACGAAATGCATTATGTTGCGAAAACACATCACCATCATAAATATGAATTTCACTCACAGGAGTTTTTGAAAGTAAATCCAGAATGTAAGCACCGGTTCCACCTAATCCAATTATGGCAATTTTTTGACCTTTAACTTTTTCATTAATTAGATTAATTTTCGCTCTACCGGAATTAGTGTCAATATATTGAAAAACATCAGTATCAATTGCGTTTTCTCTAATCCTAAAAGTCTTTTCAGTAACTAACGGATCAATACTTTTTGCAGGTGAACTAATAATTGTTCCATAAGTAGATACTTTTTCATAATAATCAACATAACCACTTTGTGGTTTGTTGGAAAAAGAAAAATTAATCACAATTCCATGACCAAGGTTTTGTTGATTGGAATGTTGAATAGCTGTGATGATAGTACCATCAGCATTGCAAGGATATTCACCTATAAAATTGATAACGTGTGTACTTGGTTTAATAGTTCTTTGACTATTAGCCAACGATAATTCACTAACCAAAATACCATATTTAATTTCTCTAAGATGAGTTACATAAGGTATATGGTGGATAAGTAAATATCCACCATATACCTCAAGTTCATAACCTTCATCTTGTAACCTTTTAAGGTCGGGACTATGATTTATTAGTTGCTGTAACATTGAAAACCATTTTATTAGTTACAAAAACTTTATCTCCTTTAACCATACTGCCTTCAGGGTTTTGATGAGGACCTTTAGCATAAGTTACAGTATAAACAGTATTTGGATTTTCTTGATAATTTCCAAATGCCAATTCAACAACTTGCGTAAAACTTATTGTTTTTTGGTTCCACTGCTTTTCTCTACCATTAACAATGATAATAAATTCAGTGATTTCCTTTTTAGAATAAAATTTTTCTTTGCCAGGTCTAGCTAAATCTACGATTTCATCATCTTCGATTAAATCGTCTTCCCATGGTTGTTTATTATCCAAATAGATTTGGAAATCAGCAGCTATATTTCCCTGTCTTCTAATTTGAGAACCTTTGATATACTGCTTTTCAGTTTCAAAGTTTTTTCCATCAATAGAATACTTTAATTTCTGCTTGATGTAAAATTGCTCAATTCCTGGTCTTGCCAAGTCAACAGTTTCATCGTTCAAAATAGCGTCATCTTTCCAAGGTTCAACTATGTCTAAGAATAATTCACAATCAAGAGGAAGCCCTCTCAATTCTTTCAGTTGTTTTCCGGTGATATACTGCTCAAACCATTCGAACTTTTTGCCTTCAATAATTAATTCTAATAAAGGTCTTTTACTGTGGTCATCTTGACCGTTTTTTTGTGTATTCATGATACTTTGCTTTTTAGTTTTTAAAATATTTTAACACTCCTTATCCTTTAAAAACTCTTGGAGTTTTGAGTTTCAAGCGGTTTTTGTTGCTAAAAATTTGTTTTTATCAAAAAACATAGTAGTTTTACACAACAAAATAAAGGGGTACTGAGGTGATAAGCCTAAGTATTTTAAAAGTCCTCGAAAAACTTATTCCCTATAACCCAATCCGTACCGCCAAGTTCGATTGGGTTTTTTTATTTATCAGTTATCTCATTTAAAATTTATTAATCTTAATTATACTAAAACAATGCAAACCTACACAATCTAAATTTACTTAGCAAGTATTTTGATAAAATTTTCTAAATAAATTTAATATCATATTTGATATAATTAATAAATTAGTATCTTTGTAAAAAATTTAATCATGGAAACTCTAGGCAAAACATTAAAAAGTACGCGTGAAAATGTTTCCCTCACACTTCGGGATGTTGAAATCGCAACTGGTATATCTAATGCTTATTTAAGTCAATTAGAGAATGATAAAATTAAGAAACCTTCAGCTAGTATACTTTATAAACTAGCTAACGTTTACAAAATCGATTTAAATGTTTTACTTTATGCTTCTGGAATTATTGATAAAAACGAAAATTCTGAAGTTATAAAACAACAATCATTATTAGAACGAGAAATCGCATTTTACAAAGACAAACTTTCAGAAGATGAGGAAAGGGAAATTGTAGATTTTATTAAATTCTTAAGATATAAGAAAAGTAATGACGCTACATTCTAAAAAAGACATTGAAAATATTTCTTTTGAAATTTTAAAAGCTTCTAAATCATTAGATGTCTTTCCAACTCCCATAGATAATATTGTCAATCATTCTGAATTGATTATTGCAGGTGGAATTGATTTAAAGTCTTTAGAAAAAAAATACAAAAGTTTTTTATTTACTGATGCCTTAAAGTCAGGGTTATCGAAAATTCGTGGTTTTTTGGATAGATCTGAAAAACTAATTTATCTTGACATGGAACAAAGGAGCAGCAGATTAGGCTTTGTTAAACTTCATGAAACAGGTCATAATGTTTTGCCATGGCAAAGTAAAATTATTGAATTTCTTGATGATGATGAAACACTTGATGCCGATACTCAAGAAGAATTTGAAATTGAAGCAAACTATTTTGCATCAGTTACACTTTTTCAAAATGATAGATTTGAAAATGAAGTTAAAAAATATGAATTAGGAATGCCTTCTGTAATGCTCTTGTCAAATCATTTTGGAGCATCTGCTCATGCTACTTTTAGATGGTATGTGGAAAATTCGAAGTTCAGATGTTCATTACTTGTACTTCAAAATTTGTCACCAAAAGGAAAGGTTCCAAAAGGTGAATTTAGAAACGCATTTCACTCATCATCTTTTTTAAGCACATTTGGCACCATTGATTGGCCTGAAAATTTTGGTTATAAATGGGAGTTTATTAAAGACCATTGTTTTCTTAGAAAAAAATGGAAAACAAATGGAAAAATTACATTAAAAACTTTAAATGGCAATGTAGAATTTAACTATCATTATTTCGATAATACATTCAATGCATTCGTTTTGATATTCCCAAAAGGTGAAAGTAAACCAACAAGAAATAAAATCATTATATAAGTTTACGAATTTAGTTTTCAGTTGCCACTCCTTCCCAACGCTCCAAAAAAGTTTTTGTATGCCAGAAATGGATCACTCCGAATGAAAATGTGCAAGGCAACAAAAACTTTTCCCAAAGCTTAGTTACATAATGTGGCATTATAGTGCATAAAGAACTATCCTGCTACTAATCAAAATCTCGGATGCACTATAATAACATTATGTAAAAAAGCCGCTCACCCAACGCTCGTGCCAGTGGCTCCAGGACAACATTTTTTGCAGCTCCCATCGCATCACCCAGCTACAAAAAACACCGTCCTTCGCCACTGTCTTTAACAACGTTCGCAATTTCATAGGAATATTTTCGGTTACCATCGCTTTTAAGAACGTTCACGGTAACTGTTTTTATCAGCTTTGTGTTTAAATAGGAAGTACTTGCATTGCTTTTGTAAGTAATAAAATGGCTTTTAGCTTAAGTTAATTTGCCTTTGGTACAAGCCATTTTATTACCCACAAAACCAAAACCCCAGTAAGAGTATCATTTTTCATTTGCCAGAAAACCCCAAATCATTGCTCCAGCGGAAAAGCTGATGCCACAAAGTTATTAATAGCTTCTTTGATAAGTTCAACGCGATATCTTTCTTTCAAGTCTATGGCATCAGCTTTTCCACTAAAGCAATCAGAAACATCCCAGTAAACAAATAAAAAATGATACCCTTACTTGCGCTGCTGCCACATCGCCTTTAGTTTTACAAAATAAACAATGTAGCAATTTTAACTAATAAAAAAACTGGCAAAATGATCTACCGCCGCCGCAAAGTTTTTATACTTATCTAGTGATTTAGACTTTGCCAGTTTTAATTAGTCCGAAACTTTATTTATATAGAGTAGAGAATAGATTAAATTTGATTAACAACCAAACTGACAAAGTGCACTACCGCCGTCGCAAAGTTACCAGACTTATCGAGTGATATAGACTTTGCCAGTTTTTACTGAACCAGCTTCAAATAGTTATTCAGGCTTTTAGGCCTATTATTAAGGTTTCGATTGTATTCAGTATTTAGGTTGCTAACTTAAAATAAATGTCTTATGAACAAATTTAAACATTTTCTTGGTATTGATGTATCCAAAGAATTCTTTGATGCAGTATTGATTTTAGAAGGAAAAAAAGAACATCCAGTTCACAATCAATTTATTAATAATTACAAAGGAATTAGAGCCCTTGTAAAATGGTTGAGAGATATGGGAGCTACTGGTGAAAACACTTTGGTGTGCCTGGAACATACAGGTATGTACGGTAAGTTAATTATCAAGTATTTGATAGGTTTTAGTTTTTCTCTTTGGGTAGAAATGTCATTACGAATTATCAAAAGCATTGGAATTCAAAGAGGAAAGAACGACAAAATTGACGCTGAAAGGATTGCTTTTTATGCACTTAAAAATGTTGAAAGTGCTGTTATTTATAGAGCACCAAGACAAGTAGTTGACAAAATAAGAACTTTATTATCCCTTCGTGACAAGTTAACAACTAACAAGCTTAGATTACTTCAATACGATAATGAAATGGTAGATTTTGACAAGGAATTGACTAAAATTAGTACAAAATTCAACAAAAACACTTTAGCGGGCATCAACAAAGATTTATTAAGTATTGAAAAACAATTAGATAAGTTTATTAAAGAAGATGAAAACTTAAATAAAATCTTTAACCAAGCAACTTCGGTTACTGGAGTTGGTAAAATTACAGCATTATATTTAATCTGCTTCACTAATGAATTTACAATGTATTCTAATCCAAGACAATTAGCTTGTTATGCTGGAGTAGTTCCATTTGAACATACATCGGGAAAAAGTATTAAAGGAAGAGCGAAAGTACATTATATGGCAAATAAAACCCTTAAAAAACACCTTCACCTTTGCGCTATGGCTGCTACAAATTACGATCCAGAAATTAAACAATATTATCAAAGAAAGGTTGAAGAAGGAAAAAGTAAAATGCTCGTAATGAACAATGTTAGAAACAAATTAATTCATCGAATTTGCTCTTGTATCAAAAACGAAAAGCTTTTTGAAGTTAAAAAAATCGAATAAAATGTTCTTTTTTTATAGCTTTGCTTTTGCCAAGGCGAAGCGGAAATAGGCTCTGCTGAGGAGCAACCTATCAGGAATAAACCTTTGGTGCCGACAAATAAGTCAAAAGGAAGGCATTTAGTCTTCCTTTTTTTGATTTATTTAGAGGCTTCCTATGCCTAAAAAAACCTAAAAACCTTTTTTGAAAAAAAATCAAATTCTTCTTGTTTTATACATAGTAATCACTCGGTAGTATAATGCATTGTTTTTTGAAGATGCCTCCCATTTCCATAAGATTATTTACTCCAAACTAAACACTGCGATTGCCAACTGACTTTCAGGCATCCTCAAAAATCAAATCCAAGAAAGAGTATCAAATTCTTTGGCCGGATGAATAGCTTTTTTATTTTATAATTTGGTTTTTTCATCCATCCAAAGAATTTGATACCCTTTCCAAAGACGACCATGCTCCAAATCAACACTCATTACTTCAGATAAATCCGATTAAACAAGGACATTTGATTTGGAAATTCAAAACAAAAAATAAAAAAAAGAGAGCAAAGGTAAGTTCCAGGTATTCAGAAAAAAAAGTTCAAGCCCTTCGGGTTTTAAAAAAAAATCTCCACCCACAAAGGTTCGCAAGATATTTTATACTAAAAAACAAAACCCGATTTCCGATGATGTATCGGGTAGTATTTTTTTTAAAAAACTTTTTTTTCTGAAACCTTCCACTTGAACAGACGGCTTTCTTTTTTTCTTTTTTTTCTTTTGAAAAATTTTAATGGGCGGAGCGTAGCGAGGCACACCTGCAATTCAAGAGAAAATTTGCGAAAAATTGAAAATCTAATCAATTTTTAAAGCCGATGTTATGCAGAATTTTATCATTAAAACCCACCAAAAAGGAACGATTTACTCGAAACCGCATTTATTTCTACTTAACAAAGGAATGAACAGCGGAAAGCCACAAAAAGAGCCATTTACGAACAGTTTTGTAGTCATTTTTGATTTAGAACAGGATTGTGAAAACCTTTATTTTGTTGCTTATAGTTTATGGAAAGCAAATTTTTGGCATCAACATTTAGTTGGTTCCGTAATTCCATTTTTACGTCTTAACGATTTCAAAAAGGAGTTTTTTATAAAGTCTAAAATTATGATGGAAGAACACGAAGCTCATATTAAACACGTTACAGCTCTCAAACTTTTAGAGCAAAAAGAAAAACAATTTCACGAAAACATCAACCTTATCAACGATATGAGAAGAGTTATTCTACATCGCTACTGCAACAGATAATTTATTTATTAATCCTTAAAATCAATTCTATGAGTGTATTTTTATTATTTCAAACCGATAGTTGGAAGTCAAAAGCATCAAGAGTTTTCTTTGGTGCCTTTGATAGCAGAACAAAAGCACTAGATTATGCAAAATACAACGATTTGTACTGGTATAATTCCGAAGTCGTAGTCGTTGAGGTTATGCTCAATCAATTTGGAGAAGTTTAAAATCAAAAAAGCCAGGTCATTCCGACTTGGCTTTCATTTTGTTTAACCCAAAGGTCACCACAACTAGGGCTAAACTTATTTTTTGTGCTTCTTATTTAGACTTTTAAGCAGTAACGAAATCGTAAAACTGACCACAGCTCCAACTGATGCTAAGATAACCGTTTTTGCAATATCATCAGAGGAAAGATTAGGTACAATACTTAAAAATGTGCCTCCAGCGGTTCCCATCAATGTGGGATTATTTGCTGTCATCAGTTGTAGTAAGCTGACTTGCAGCTGATAAAACTCCTCCAGCTACCGCAACATAACCTCCAATAGTTGTAACAATAGCAGGTAAAGCAATTGGAGCAGCTAAAATTGTTCCACCAACGGCAGCTAATGCCAACCCAACAGTTCGAAGCACTTTAAAAAACTTTGGCGTAGGAGCTTTTGCTCTATTTATAATTTTTTTCATAATCTAAAATTAAGATTGGATAATTAATTCAACACTTTCTTTATTGTCCAAAGCTTTGTAAACAAATGCTTTTAGCTTCGCAAAAGCTTTTCTCGACATCAAACCTAATCCAGGTCCAGAAAGTTTAGTAACAGGAGCAATACAGCCTTGCAATTCCTTTTGAGCATTATTAGCAGGATGAAATAGAATAAACTTTCTATTCGGCACATCCACCATTTCTAAATGCCATTTGTATTTTGCACTGTATCGCTTTCTAATAAAATATTTCCCTTCCGGAACACAAGAAACCTTCGTTTCGTTCATCATCCATGGCAATTCGATGGTTTTACAAATCAATTTACCTTCGCATTCGAGTTTACCGTTAGTTCCTTCAGGGAAATAAGTTCTAGTTAACCAAATAACCATTACACACCGCTGTCAACTTTCGCAACAGACAATGGATTAAAAGCACCATTTTTCAATGGGTACATTTGTCCATTTATCTCCTGATAGAACTCAACACCTAAAGCCAAAAATAATGGCTTAGTTGAGTTAGCAGTAACAGCATTCACTTGGTTAATTGGAGCAGTAGCAGTTCCATCCCAAGGCAAAATTGCCGTTTCAGAAGTAGCAACCACATAGGTTTCAGCTTCAAAATCAATTTCAGCTCCTCCAGAAATGATTTTGTAGTGAGTAGTTCCACTTGGAGCAGCAATCATATTCGCAGGAATAAATGATGCTAAATCCACAGTAATTTCACCAGCCACTCGGTCAATAGTTGCCACAAACGGAGCAAACAAAGTAGTACCAAGCTTACCACGAATATTGAATTCAAAACCAAATAACAATTCAGCTTCTCCATCAATCACGTTACGCAATCCACGTTCACTAACAGTGTCCGCTTGGATAACTTTTACCATAGCTTGTGTCAAACGGCTCACCATTCTACTATCCGCAGAATTTAAAAGCAACGGTCTTAAAGCTGTTCTAAGCATTTTTCCTGCCTTTCCAGCTCTACCAAACTCGGAGCCATTCTCACGAGTTCTTTGAAACGCTGGATCACTTGCAATTCTACTAGCGTCAATACCGCCTTTTTCTCTTGCCAAGTGACCATCTTGCGTTTTGTAAAAAGTAATATCTCCAATAGTACCTTTCAATTTAATTATGCCTTTCTGTCTAGCCATAACTTCAAAATTTTGTTAAACATTCATCTAAAATCTCCTTCATTCTTTCAATCAGTTGCAACCACATTTTGAATGATTAAAGCAAAGTTTACAATGCATTTCACTAAAGAAAAAGTAACAAGTGTACCATATGTCCAAAATCGACATAAGTGTCTTAAATGAACATAAAAAGCCAATAAATAAGTGTGAAAAATTATAACTAAATTGCAAAAGATTTTCTGCACGTCAGAAGTTAGTCAAAGCTATATCAAAGGCATAGATAAAGTATGAAATTGAATAATCAGAGGGTATGCATCTATCCAAAGGACATACAGCGAATAACAGGCAAGAGTTATCGTCAAAGTACTAGATTGATGCAAAAGATAAAAAAAGACCTCAACAAGCTCGAAAATGAGTTTCTAACGATTGAAGAGTTCTGTACATATAGTGGCATAAAATATGAACAAGTAACTCACTTGATTTTTGGTTAAAATTGAAAAATACCGCAGAAAGATTTTAATCAAGAGATGCACAATCAAATACTTAAACAACTTGTTCAATTTTTAGTAATGTTTGTTGAATTTTAATTTGCTATATCATTGCAAATGAGTATATTTACAACTCACAAATGAAATGAATCATTTACGATTAAAAAGGGGGTAAAATCGGTTACCCAAATAAAAATTCAATTGTAACGAGCTGTTATAGAATATGTTGAAATAGGTAGTCAAATCCCTCTTTCTCCGCGGAATAGCTTATCAAAAGTTATCAAAACCTCGAAAATCTTAGGAATTTCGAGGTTTTTTGTTTTTACTACCTTTCAAAATATTCATTCTTTTTCAAAAATCAAGAGACCCCATCGAGACCCTAATAAAAACCTGATTTTTGGGTCTCGCTAAATTGAAATTTTAGTTGCAGCGATTTTCAACCAATCCACTATTGGTAAGCTGTTCAATAACCTTTTCAATTTTCAAACATCTTGATTTGTGGCAAACTTTAAAGTAAATTAATTAATAACTTAAAGGTTACCAAAAATGAATTCAAAAGTCACATTGCATTTCTATGCAAAATCAACCAAAGCCAATGGTAATGGATTATTACCAATTTATGTGCGATTAACAATCGAAGGAAAACGATTTGAGTACAGTACTAAAAAATTTATTGAGCCATCGAAATGGTCAACTGAATTAAGCAAAATGAAGGGTAATTCAGAAGAAGCTCGTTCAATAAATAACTTACTTGATTTTACACGAAATCGAATAAACGAAATCCAATTCGAATTATTAAAAGATGGCGTATCATTAAACATCGATGAATTTAAAAATCGTTTACTCGGTATAAAAGAACGCGAACGTCTACTAATTCCAATTTTCACAGAACACAATCGAAAAATTAAAGAGTTGGTGGGAAGCGAGTACGCTCCAGGAACACTAG
>NZ_DITB01000082.1:25944-27527 GCF_002422095.1 Flavobacterium sp. UBA6195 | reverse complement strand
TGTTGAAATCGATTGCTCCAATTGCAGGTGTTGTTAATGGGAAACTGAATTCAACCATTAAATTATCTGGAGATTTACAAAACGATATGACACCTAATTTAAAAACGATTTCTGGTGATTTATTTGGGCAATTGTTATCAACTACCATTAATGAAAAGAACTCGGCTATGTTAACAGCATTGAGTTCCAACATGAAATTCATCGACATGAGTAAAGTAAATCTTAATGATGTTAAAGCGGCACTTTCTTTTAAAGATGGAAAAGTAAACGTAAAACCTTTCGACATTAAATACCAAGATATCACTATAAATGTTGGTGGAACTCATGGTTTTGACCAAACGATGAATTACAATTTAAAATTTGATGTTCCGGTGAAATATTTAGGTAAAGACGTAACTAATTTAATTGCAAAATTAACGCCTGCCGACCAAAAACAAATAACGAGCATTCCCGTATCTGGATTAATGACAGGTAATTTTTCACAGCCAAAATTTAATACCGATTTAAAACAATCAACAACCAATTTGACAACACAATTAGTTAAAATGCAGAAAGACAAATTAGTTAATCAAGGAACTTCTGCATTAAGTAATTTAATAACTGGAACAAAGGGAAAAACTTCTGAAAATACAGCAGTAGCTGATACTACAAAGCCAAAAACTACACCAAAAGAAGAAATTAAAACGAAAGCCACTGATGCCTTAAAAAATTTATTTGGCAAGAAGAAAAAAGAATAAACACAAAAAACAAAACCCTTTCAAATTTGAGAGGGTTTTTTGTATACAAACCTATTTTTTTTGAAAAATAGGCAGAAAAACTACAGCAAGGCATCCAAAAAAGTTTTATTGTTTTGTGTAAATTTTTAAACAAATAAATATGAAACAAAAACTCAAGAAAATTTTACAAGGCAACAGCCCACCAAAAAGAAAGATTAACTTTACATTTTTAACATTTAACACATTACAAACATGAAAACAATTCAATTAATTTTTGCTCTTACTCTTTTATCATTTTTAACTTCTAATGCCCAAATTACTAAAGGGAATTGGATGGTGGGGGGTAACCTTGGTTTTGATTATTCGAAAATTGATAATAAAAACAGTAATTCTAGTGGTACAACTATTGATTATACGGAAGAAGGAAGTTACAATCTAAAGATTGAGCCAAATGTTGCTTATTTTTTTAAAGATAAATTTGCAGTAGGAACAAGTATAAGCTATATAAATGGCTTTACAGAAGGGAATAAAATAAATTCAGATGGAATGAATTTAGCTATAAATCCTTTTGTAAGATATTATTTTTTAAAATCTGAAAAACCATATAATATATTTTTAGAACCTTCTTATAGTAGATTTTTCAGTAAGTATCTTGGCAACAACAATGGGTTTGGTATTAAAACCGGGTTTGTTTATTTTTTAAACAGCTCAGTTGCTTTTGAAAGCATTATCAAATATACTAAGTTATCTTCAGAACAAAATAATCTAAACAACATTTATTTAGGCTTTGGCCTTCAAATACATTTAATAAAAGAATAACATGAAAAAAATTTATACAATAATCCCGATAGCGCGGAAATGTTTTCC
>NZ_DITB01000082.1:0-25892 GCF_002422095.1 Flavobacterium sp. UBA6195 | reverse complement strand
CATAAGTATTATCTACTTTAAGTGTACGGAAAACATTTCCGCGCTTTCGTTGCGCTTATAAATTCGAAGGGCGAGTTATATATTTATTACAAACTCATCTTCACCACATAACCTTCATAGGTTCTTACATTAAAAACGGTTCCGTCTTCAAATAGCAGATATTGACCTTTAATGCCGGTAAGTGTTCCAGAGAAGTTTGGTGTTTTATCTAAATTTAAACTCGTTACTTTCTTTGGATATTGCAATACTGGAAAATCGAGCTGAATGATTTTTTCTTCTTTTGGAAAATAATCTTTTACTTCGGTTGGTAACCAATCGAAAACTTTGTTGCGTTCTGCAATCAAATCCATTTGTAAATATTCGTTTTTTAGCATTTTTTGCCAATTGGTTTTATCAGCAAAATGGTTTTTTAACGCCACTTCAGTAATTCCAGCTAAATATCTATTGGGCACTTCCACAATTGGAATGGCTTGAACAGCACCTTGGTCAATCCAACGAGTAGGAATTTGAGTTTTTCTGGTTACGCCTACTTTTACTTCACTTGATAACGCTAAATACACTACATGAGGCTGCAATTGCACTCGCTTTTCGTATTCTAAATCTCTATCTTCTATATCTAAATGTGCGGTACTTAATTCGGGTTTCATAATCCAATCGCCTACTGCTGGGCTGCTCATAAAACAATCGTAACAAAATCCTTGACGAAAAATTTTCTTGGCTTTTCCGCAATCCCGATAGCGCGGAAATGTTTCCCGATAGCGCGGAAATGTTTTCCGTGCCCACAATCAACTTCAAACTAATCTAATAAAATAACTTGTAAATCATTATCTAATTCAACATAATTTCTTACTGAACTAAAATAAAAATCTTGTTTGATGTGGTCATAAGTATTATCTACTTTAAGTGCACGGAAAACATTTCCGCGCTTTCGTTGCGCTGATAAATTCGATGGGCGAGTTATATATTTATTACAAACTCATCTTCACCACATAACCTTCATAAGTTCTAACATTAAAAACGGTTCCGTCTTCAAATAGCAGGTATTGACCTTTAATGCCGGTAAGTGTTCCAGAGAAGTTTGGTGTTTTATCTAAATTTAAACTCGTTACTTTCTTTGGATATTGCAATACTGGAAAATCGAGCTGAATGATTTTTTCTTCTTTTGGGAAATAGTCTTTTACTTCTGTTGGTAACCAATCGAAAACTTTATTTCGTTCAGCAATTAAATCCATCTCTAGATATTCGTTTTTTAGCATTTTTTGCCAATTGGTTTTATCAGCAAAATGGTTTTTTAACGCCACTTCTGTAATTCCAGCTAAATATCTATTCGGAACTTCAACTATTGGAATAGCTTGCACAGCGCCTTGGTCAATCCAACGAGTAGGAACTTGAGTTTTTCTAGTTACGCCTACTTTTACTTCGCTTGATAAAGCTAAATAGACTACGTGAGGTTGCAATTGCACTCGCTTTTCGTATTCTAAATCTCTATCTTCAACATCTAAATGAGCAGTGCTTAATTCGGGCTTCATAATCCAATCACCTACTGCTGGGCTGCTCATAAAACAATCGTAACAAAATCCTTGACGAAAAATTTTCTTGGCTTTTCCGCAATTCAAACATTGGTAGCCTTGTAATTCAATTTCCATTGGTTTTCCTAATAATTGATTCAAGTTTAAAAAACTATTTTCAAAAACCAAATAGTATTGAATTGGGTTTCCAAATTCGGTTTGCATTTTACTTAGCGTGCCTTGATAATTCATTTGTGTTAAGATTTACTTTTTCGTTCGATTATTTGAAAAAATTGCTATTTTTGGTAAAGTTATTATTCCGTTTTAATAATTCAAAATTAGAAATAGGTAAATGCCATTACAAATTATAAATTCTGTTGCCACTTGGATTTTAAAGAAACGAATTCATCAAATGGAATTGTTCTTAAAATATCCGCATGAAGTGCAAGAAGAATTGCTTTTCAGCCTAATAAAATCTGGTGAAAACACCCAAATTGGAAGAAAATATGACTTTTCTTCTATGAAGAATTACACCACTTTTAGTGAGCGAATACCTGTTTCTACTTATGAAGATTTAGAACCTTTAATTGAAAGAACCAGACAAGGCGAACAAAACGTATTTTGGAATTCTAACATCAAATGGTTTGCCAAATCGAGCGGAACTACCAATGCTAAGAGCAAATTTATACCAGTAAGTTCAGAAGCTTTAGAAAATTGTCATTATAAAGCAAGTAAAGACTTATTGTGTTTGTATCTAAACAATAATGAAGATTCACAGATGTTTGTTGGAAAAAGTCTTCGTTTAGGTGGTAGCAAGCAATTGTATGAAGATAACAATACTTTTTTTGGCGATTTATCTGCCATTTTAATTGACAACATGCCGATTTGGGCTGAATTTAGCTCCACACCCAGCAGTAAAATTTCGTTAATGGGCGATTGGGAAACCAAACTTCCTGCTATTGTTAACGAAACTATCAACGAAAATGTAACAAGTTTAGCAGGTGTACCAAGTTGGATGATGGTTTTACTACAAAAAACATTAGAAACTACAGGAAAATCAAACTTATTGGAACTTTGGCCAAATGTAGAAGTTTATTTTCATGGAGGTGTAAATTTTGATCCTTACAGAGAACAATACAAGAAATTATTTCCGAAAGACAATTTTAAATATTACGAAATTTATAATGCATCAGAAGGATTTTTCGCCATTCAAGACAGAAACGATTCTAATGAATTACTGCTGATGCTAGATTATGGTATTTTCTATGAATTTATTCCGATGGAAACTTTTGGAACGCTAAACCAACGCGTTATTCGATTAAATGAAGTAGAATTGAATAAAAATTATGCATTGGTAATTACAACTAATTCAGGTTTATGGCGTTATTTAATTGGCGATACCATTCGTTTTACCTCATTAAGCCCGTATCGAATAAAAGTTACTGGAAGAACCAAACATCATATTAATGTTTTTGGAGAAGAATTAATGGTTGAAAATACAGATACAGCATTAACCAAAACTTGCAAAGAATTCAATTGTGAAATTACCGATTATACTGTTGCTCCCATTTTCATGAACGAAAAACAAAAAGGAGCGCACGAATGGATTATTGAATTTAAAACTAAACCTGATAATCTAGAAAACTTCAGAAAGGCATTAGATGAAAATTTACAAAATGTAAATTCGGATTACGAAGCAAAGCGTTATAATAATATGACTTTAAATCCGTTAGTACTAAATGTGGCACGTGAAAACCTTTTTTATGATTGGTTAAAACAACAAGATAAATTAGGCGGACAACACAAAGTACCGCGACTTTCAAATGATAGAATATATTTAGAAAGTTTATTATCCTTACAATAAATATGAAGAAGATAATCCTTAGTTTTTTACTATTAGCCATTTTAGCCATCACGTTTTCTTGTGGTCCAAGACGCTACAAATGTGGCCCGTATAGAAAATGCGAATTAAAAACGCAACCTCAACCAGTTTTACCTCGAATGCTATATAAAGACAGAGCTTCATTATCTTAAACTTAATTTATAAGCACTACTATATAAAAAGATGTACATCTTTTGAATAATTGCTGTACATCTTTTTACTAAATGCCCTACATCTTTTGAGTAAATGATGTAGGGCAGTTGATTTATTAATGAAGTATAAGTAAAAATAGTACAGTAAAGAAATTTTTTATTTCTAATGAACTTTTAAATACCTTTGTAATAAGATAAAACAAAAAATTATAGGAGTATAAAAATATAAACATATCGTTGAGCTTTTAGCTCTTATTCTCTCAACTCGAAACCTGAGAAATTTCGCAATATGCACGAGAATAAGTCGCGTAGGTTCACACCAGTCTGGTGTGGACCGTTCGTGCTTATTTGTGCATAGGGTCTTCTCAGGTACCCGAGTTGAACGTAAGCATTTAAACGGACGGCAACCACACCTTTTTTTTATGCTTATTAGTTTAAGAGCAAGCTTCGCTTTTAAACTAAACTATGACAAAGCAATCTTCCAACACCAATCTCCACAAAGCCAAAAACAATAAGAAAGACGAGTTTTATACCCAACTTTCAGATATTGAAAACGAGTTACGGCACTATAAAGAGCATTTTAAAGATAAAGTCGTTTATTGTAATTGTGACGACCCCAGAGTTAGCAATTTTTTTCATTATTTCTCCTATAATTTTGAGCATTTAGGACTAAAAAAATTGATAGCCACTTGTTATAAAAATCAAGATGCCGATTTGTTTAGTACAAACACTTCCGAACAAGCCGTATATCTCGAATACAATGGCGACAAAAATGGGAACAAAGTACCCGATGCCAATGAATTTGGTGTGAAACCCTTGAAAGGCGATGGCGATTTTAGAAGCCAAGAAAGTATTGAACTCCTCAAACAAGCAGATATTGTCGTGACCAACCCTCCTTTTTCTTTGTTTCGGGAATATGTAGCGCAATTGATTGAATATGATAAAAAATTTATCATCGTAGGGCATCAAAATGCAATAACCTATAAAGATATTTTCAAATTAATTAAAGAAAATAAAATGTGGTTAGGTTATGGTTTTAAAGGCGGGGCAGGACATTTTATTAATACCCAATATGAAAATTATGCAACGGCATCGGATAAACGTGATGGAATGATACGGGTTTCAGGTGTAGTTTGGTTTACAAATTTGGATATAGACAAAAGACATGAAGATTTAATCCTCCACAAGAAATATACACCAGAAGAATATCCCACTTATGACAATTATGACGCTATTAATGTGGATAAAACAAAAGATATTCCGGTTGATTATTTTGGAAATATTGGAGTGCCAATAACATTTTTAGATAAGTATAATCCAAAACAATTTGAAATAATAGGACAAGGTCAGGGAAATCTTTACAGGGAAATGGCTGATAAAGGTCTGAATAAAAAATTTGTAGAAGATTATTACAAAAGTGGTGGCACAGGTTCAATTAAAGAAGATCATCCTGTATTAGGTTATTATGACAAAAATAATAAACCCGTGATTCCATATATGAGAATAATCATCAAAAACAAAAAACTATGAACATAGAACTCAAAGAAATTAGCGTAAGAGAATTAACCAATGGTTACAAAGACAATAACGATGATGGCGTAATAGGTTTTGGAGGAAAACTAGACATTCGTCCGCCTTATCAACGTGAGTTTGTCTATGATGTAAAAGAACGTAATGCGGTAATCAATACGTTACAAAAGAATTTTCCACTGAATGTGATGTACTGGGCAGTACGAGATAGTTCAGCAAGCTCAGCCCAAGAATTGGAGGTAATTGATGGGCAGCAACGCACTATTTCTATTTGCCAATACGTAAATGGCGATTATTCTATTGAAGGTTTGGCGTTTCATAATTTACCTAAAGATAAGCAAGAGCAAATTTTGGAGTACAAACTAATGGTGTACTTCTGTTCTGGAACCGATAGCGAAAAATTAGATTGGTTTGAAACCATCAACATTGCTGGAAAAGTATTAACAGAACAAGAATTGCGTAATGCAGTCTATTCTGGTTCGTGGGTGTCGGATGCTAAACGATATTTCTCAAAAAATTCTCGTCCAAAAATTGGCGATGAATACTTGAACGGTTCGGCAAATCGCCAAGAATATTTAGAAAAAGCGATTGATTGGATTTCGGAAGGAAAGATTAAAGAATACATGTCTAAAAATCAGTTTGAACCCAATGCAAATGAACTATGGTTATATTTTCAAAGCGTCATTAATTGGGTTAAAGTTACGTTTCCAAAATACCGCAAAGAAATGAAAGGGATTGAATGGGGAACTTTATATAATATATACAAAAACGATAAATTAGATGCTAAAGTTTTAGAAGAAGAAATTACGCAGTTGATGTTAGATGAAGATGTATCCAATAAAAAAGGGATTTATTATTTTGTATTAAACCGAAAAGAAAAACATTTAAGCATTCGTACTTTTTCGGAAAAACAAAAACGAGAAGCCTATGAGCGCCAAAAAGGAATTTGTGTGAAATGTGGCGAAAAATTTGAACTAAATGAAATGGAAGCCGACCATATTACCCCTTGGCACGAGGGCGGAAAAACGGCAGCAGATAATTGTCAAATGTTGTGCAAACACGATAATAGAATTAAGTCTGGAAAATAATATCCTGCAAGGTCTTTTTTTGACCTTGTAGGTATTTCAATTCACACCTACAAGGCTTTGAAAACCTTGCAGGAGAATAAAGCGCAACGATTAAACAAATAAAGCTCAAAAAAACGTATGTTTTTGAGCTTTATTTTTGTTTTTACTGAGCTACAAGTTAAGAAACTGCTTTTAAACGTTGTAGTAAATTTTTACTTAAACTATTCTCAGCATATTCTTTTGTTACTTGCAAATGTTTATCGTCAGAACTTGGCAATTCGTACATAGCATCGGTTAAGATGGCTTCGCATAACGAACGTAACCCTCTGGCGCCTAATTTATATTCCAAAGCTTTTTCAACGATGTAATCTAAAGCTTCTTCTTCAAAATGTAACTCCACTTCATCCATTTCAAACAATTTTTGATATTGTTTTACTAAGGCATTTTTAGGCTCGGTTAAAATAGCTCTTAACGTTTTTACATCTAAAGGATCCATGTGGGTGAGAACAGGTAAACGTCCTATGATTTCTGGAATTAATCCAAAATCTTTTACATCTTTTGGAATCAAATATTGTAGTAAATTATCTTTATCGATTTGGTCTGTACCAATAGAAGAACTATAACCCACCGCTTGTCTATTCAAACGTTTTGAAATAATTCTTTCAATTCCGTCGAAAGCACCACCAGCGATAAATAAGATGTTTTGTGTATTAACTTCTACGAATTTTTGGTCGGGATGTTTTCTTCCTCCTTTTGGTGGTACGTTTACAACAGTTCCTTCTAACAGTTTCAATAAAGCTTGCTGTACTCCTTCACCCGAAACATCACGAGTTATTGATGGATTATCACTTTTACGAGCAATTTTATCAATTTCGTCAATAAATACAATTCCTCTTTCAGCTTTAGCCACATCATAATCGGCAGCTTGTAACAAACGTGTTAGGATACTTTCTACATCTTCTCCTACATAACCCGCTTCTGTTAAAACAGTTGCATCCACAATAGCCAAAGGAACATTCAACATTTTTGCAATAGTTTTTGCAACTAATGTTTTACCAGTTCCGGTTTGTCCTACCATTAAAATGTTACTTTTTTCAATCTCAACTTCGTCTTCTAATTGAACTTGCATCAAACGTTTGTAGTGATTGTAAACCGCAACACTCATTACTTTCTTTGTTTGGTCTTGTCCAATTACGTAATCATCTAAAAACGCACGGATTTCTTTCGGTTTTAAAAGAATTAAATCGGCAATTAAATTAGAATTACCCGATTGTTTTAATTCTTCTAATACAATTCCGTGTGCTTGTTCGATACACTTGTCGCAAATATGCGCATTAATCCCTGCAATTAATAAATTGGTTTCAGGCTTTTTCCTTCCGCAGAATGAACACTCTAATACTTCTTTAGCCATCCTTTTTTAGTTAGCAGTCACAGTATACAGTCACAGTTATATCGCTGAAAACTGTGACTGAAAACTGAAAACTATATTTATTTATCTTGTTAAAACCTCATCAATCATTCCGTATTCTTTTGCTTCAGCAGCAATCATCCAGTAATCTCTTTCGCTGTCTTTATAGACTTTATCGTAAGGTTGTTTCGAATGTTGTGAAATGATTTGGTATAATTCTTCTTTTAATTTCAACATTTCTTTCAAGTTGATTTCCATATCGGTTGCAACTCCTTGTGCGCCACCAGATGGTTGGTGAATCATTACTCTTGAATGTGGTAATGCTGAACGTTTTCCTTCAGCTCCTGCGCATAACAAAACTGCTCCCATAGAAGCAGCCATTCCGGTACAAATTGTTGCTACATCAGGTTTTACGAATTGCATGGTATCGTAAATTCCTAATCCAGCATACACACTTCCTCCTGGTGAATTGATATAAATACTGATATCTTTAGAAGCATCAACACTTTCTAAAAACAACAATTGCGCTTGAATAATATTTGCCACATAATCATCAACCCCTGTTCCTAAGAAAATGATTCTATCCATCATTAAACGAGAGAAAACGTCCATCGAAGCTACGTTTAATTGGCGTTCTTCAATAATATATGGCGTCATGCTGCTAACAATTTTATCGTAATATAAACTGTTTACTCCGTGATGCTTGGTAGCATATTTTTTAAATTCTTTTCCGTAGTTCATTTTATGACTTATTTAAATAATTAAAGTTAAAAATCTGAATCAAATTCAGAATAAAAAAAGCGCCAAAACTAGTCTGACGCTCAAAGATAATTATTTTTTGTGAGATATTATTCTCCGTACATTTCTTTGATGAATTGCTCGTAATTAACCTCTTTAGTTTTAGCTTTTACTTTTTCTTTGTAAAGACCTAACATTTTTTCGCTCATTACTTGCTCTGATAAACGTTTCACCTCGTCTTGGTTAGACATAACACGAGCAACAATTCCGTTGATTTCATCCTCAGATGGATTTAATTGACCAAATTGAGCCATTTGCTTCTTGATTAAATCAGCAGTATGTGCTTTTAAATCTTCGAAAGTGATTTGTAAATTATTTTCAGCCATTACTTTCCCTTCAATTAATTGGAAACGTAATCCTTTTTCAGATCTCGCGTATTCTTCTTCTGCTTGTTCCGCAGTTAATGGAGTTTCACCTACATTTTGAATCCATCTTTTTAAGAATTCAGCTGGTAAATCGAATTTTGTAGTTTCGATTAAGAATTCTGTAACATCATTTAAGAATTTTTGATCTGCTTGTTGTGCAAATTGCGCTTCAGCATCTTCTTTGATTTTAGCTTTTAAATCTTCAACTGAAGCAATAACTCCAGGTCCAAATAATTTATCAAATAATTCTTGATTTAACTCTGCTTTTTCAACTGAATTAATTTCTTCAATTGTAAAATCAACATTGATATCTAAACCGTGAACATCATCATGACTTACTTTTAAGTAATCCATTAATTTGTGATCATCATCAAACAAACCTTTAGTTCCAATAGTTACAATATCACCCACTTTTTTACCAACAAATGCTTTAGCTGTTTTTTTGTCAGCAAAAATATCTAAACTAAAGTTTGCCGGAGCGTTGATTCCTTTTTCTTCATTAGTAAAAGTTCCTCTAACCTCATAATCCGCTTTTACTTCCGCTTGAGAAATTAATTTTCCGTATTGTTTTTGGATTCTTTCAACTTGATCATTCAACATTTTATCATCTGCAATAACGTTGAATTTAGTAACGTTGTTTTTAGCAGTTAAGTCTACTGAAAACTGAGGTGCTAATCCTAATTCAAAATCAAAAGATAAATCATCATTATCCCAATTAAAATCTTCTGTTACTTTTGGAAGAGGGTTACCCAGAATATCTAATTTTTCAGCTACTAAATAATCATTTAAAGATGATTGTAAAATTTTGTTTACTTCATCTAACAAAACCGCTTTACCGTATTGTTTTTGAATTAAACTCATTGGAACGCCACCTTTTCTAAAACCTGGAACCGATGCGTTTTTTCTATAATCAGCTAATACTTTTTCTACTTTATCTGAATAATCTTCTTTCGTAATTGCTACTGTTACAATAGCATTTAAATCATCAACTTGCGTTTTTGTAATGTTCATTATTTCTTTTGTTTAAGTACCATAAAATTTGGGTTGCAAAATTATAGAATTTTTACAACCCAAACAAGTTTTTAATTTATTGAAATTCAATTCGCTAAAAATTAATCTTCACTTACAAAGATTTTATTTAAAATTGACTGAGTAATTGATAATAGAACACTAAAAATTAATGCTGTTAAAAAACCATCAACTCTAAACTCAACAATAAAATAATCACAAATTAGAATTATGACAGCGTTGATTACCAACAGGAATAAACCAAGTGTAAAAAAAGTTACTGGTATAGTAAGCAATACTAAAATAGGTTTTAAAAATGTATTCAAAAGACCCAAAACTACTGCAACTAATAACGCTCCCGTTAAATCAGTTACATGAACTCCAGGCAAAAAATAAGACAATACAAAAACAATAATTGTACTAATAAGAAGTTTGATAAGTAGATTCATTTTTATTTTCTTTAAAATTTAAAATTACAAAAAAAGGCATCAATAATGATGCCTTTTTTATTTTATTTGATAAAATCTTACTTAGTTTGATCCTACAATATTAATTCCAGGGAAATTATTTACATAATGTAATGGTAAGTTTGCATTGTAGTGTTCGTTAATTACTTTGATAATTTCATTCGCAATAACAGCATAACCACGAGCATTTGGATGTACTCCATCTAAAGAAAATAATACTTTATTTTCTGTCGCAACACCACTAAAGTAATTTGCAGTGTAGATTTGCCCTGTTTCAATTTGTAAACCATTTACTAATTGATTCATAATAGCATTCATATCAGCTACTGCTAACCCATTAGCAGCAGCAATTGAGCGAATAGAACTGTTGTAAGCAGCAGTAGCAGTAGCAACTTTTGCTTTTTCATTAGAAGTTAAAACATATTTATTCGCTAAAGGCAAAGTTACTCCAGCTACGTCAAATGGGTTTGCCATTGGATTAGCAGGGTCTGGCTCAACACCAATAATACCACTTGCTGGCAATACTACCAAGTCACTTGAAGTTGCATGTCTTGCTTTTCCATACAAAGCACCTAAAGTCGCTGAATTAGCCATCAATAAAGGATCGCCTGAAGCATTTGCATATGCAGTAATTTGCGCACTTAAACTAGATAAATCTGCATCATTAATTAAAACAGGATTTTTGGTTCCAGGACTTGTATTCAATGCTGAAATTCTCCCTCCAGTAGCTACTGATAAAAATTGATATAATCCAATAACAATTGCATTTGTAGAAGTTGCTTCTGCTGGTAATGGATTCCATTTTACTGTTGTAAAATAAGGAATAGAAGTTACACTTGGCACAGTAGCCACAACCCCTTTAGCTCCATTTGAAGTCAAAGTATTAATAATGTTTGAATAAACCCCTGCAAAATAATTTGAATTAGTAATATCATTAGCTCCATAAGTATTAGGATTCATGTTCCCTGTAGTGTTGTGATCAGCTGCTGGAGTTACACCATCAGATTGAGCGCCTCCATTTGTTGCATACGACAGAACATCATTTGCTCCAATCCAATTCGTAAAAAATGTTGGGTTTTTTGACATTGCATCCCCTAAAACAGTTGCAGAGGCCGAAGTAGCATGTCTTACAAAATAAGGATTTGATTGTCCTATTGCTACCCCCGCTAAATTACCATAACCTGGCGCCAATAAATGAAACGATTTTGCTCCAGGAACCCCCATGTTATTATATGCCATTTGTTGTAAAGGATTCGAAATTTCAATATCAACAGGTCCTGACATATCTGCAGTACCTCCAATATACTCTACTCCTCCAGCACTTGCATCAATAATTCTTCTAGTTCCAACAATTATCTGCCCTCCTAATTTCAAACCACCATAACCACTAATATCATCAGCATAAGAAGGTTGTGTAAATTCTCCACCGCCAACAAGAGCAAATTTTTGAGCTAATAAATTAGGAAATGAATAGGTTTGTCCTACTCGAGAAACAGTACCATCCATATAACCTGCAGTTAATGAATTTCCAACTGCAACATAAGAAGAGAAGTCAGCATCACCTGCTGAATATTCTGCATTTACTTCATTTTCAAATTCTGGCTCACAAGAAGCAAAACCAGCCGCTATAATAGCTAAATATATAAATCTATTTTTCATCTTTCGTTTAATTAAAAATTAAAATCCATAAGTTATACCAATACCTGGAGAGAATACCACTGATTTATAAGTTCCTCCAAAATCTGGATTAGGTTGTTGTGTAATAGGATCAACTGAATGATTGTAAGAATTATCAATTTCATCAAAATGTAAATATAAGAATGAGAAATCAATTCCTAATTTACTATTTACTTGATATGTTAATCCTCCTGTGTAACCCATAGAATCGTTTCTAGGAGTCTCAGGTGCAAAATAGCCGTCTTGAACAGGGCTCTCATCAAAATACCAACCCGCTCTAAAAGTAAACTTATCATTAGCTTTATATTGAGTTCCTACTCTATAAGTGCTTGAATTTTGATATTTTCTTGGATTTAAAGACTCCGTTCCATTTCCAAATGTTACATCTAAAGCTTCATAAGCACTCCACATAGTATGGTTAACATCAAAAGCAACCATCCACTTATCAGTAATTTGCACTGATAAACCTGCAGTAAATTCTGCTGGTAATGGTAAGTCTGCATCAAAAGTTGTATTAGCTAGTGGGTTAAATGCTGGAGCATCATGATATGTAGCATCTCCATCTCTCGCTTCCATAACAATTTTAGAACGATAATTCATACCTAAACGAATTTTATCTGTAGGATTGAACATCATACCTAAATTATATCCCCAAGCTGTAATTCCTTTTGCATCAATTGTTACATCTGAAGGTTGACCATCATCAGAAAGCAATGGATTCATTGAAAGATTTCTATTAAAATTAACTGAACCTGAAGCGTAAATAACACCACCACCTAAACTAAAGTGCTCTCCCATTCTAATTGAAACCGAAGGTTGAACAAAAATTGCTTGTAAATCAATATTATTAACTAAATGAGCCCCTTCCCAATCTTGATCCCAATCAACTGCACTACCATAAGGAGTGTACACCGCTAAACCAGCTGTTAACCAATCATTCAATTTATAAGTTGCATAAACACTAAAAGGAGTTCCTACATTTTTACTTTCTGCAGTCCAATTATAAGTTGAATTTTGAAATTTAACATTTGCAAATAAAGCATTCGCTCCAACAGATACATTAAATTTTTTATCTAGGTAAGCCATCCCTGCGGGATTAAAAAAAGCAACCTCAGCACTATTAACCACAGCAACACCCGTGTGCCCCATAGCCAATTGCTTTTGACCTTGAATACTTACTCTATATCCACCTGCAAAAGCAGTAGAGCCAGCCAAAGCCAATAATGTTAAAGAAAGTAATTTTCTCATAATGTAAAAATGTGTTAGTTTTTTTTCTTTGTTTGTTATAATCAATACTTCAAAATTATAACAAAATATGAATTTTACAATTTTTTTAACTAAAAAATTATGCATGCATAATTTTTTGGTCGTTTTATTTAATAAAATCTAGAACGTAGGAATAAAAATCTTTTGGATTTTCTGCATGTAACCAATGTCCCGCATTCTTAATTGTTTCAATCTTCGCTTTTGGAAAATGATGATAGATTGTTTCAAAATCATCATCTAAAATGTAATCTGATTTATCTCCTCTTAAAAAAAGAGCCTCTTTACTAAAAGTGTTTTCAAAAGGCAAAGCTGTTCCGATAGTTTCGATTTTTTCATTAAAAACTTTTAGATTGAAACGAAAAGCCAATTGTTCTGGAGTAGCCCAATACAAATTCTTAAGTAAAAACTGTCTTGTCCCAAAGTCTTTAATGTATCCTGAAACAATTTCTTCTACTTCTGCTCTGCTAGGTTTCTTTGAAAAATCAACTGCATTTAATGCCGCTAAAATCGTTTGGTGATGCGGTGCATAATATTTTGGACCAATATCTGCTACTATTAATTTGGAAATCAATTCAGGATACGTTGTTGCTAAAAGCATAGCCACTTTTCCACCCATAGAATGTCCTATAATATTGATATCTTTTAAATTATGATAATCACAATATTTCTTAACATCTTCTACCATGATTTCATATGAAAAATCTTCGGAATGAAAACTTTTACCGTGATTTCTCAAATCTAAAGCATGTACTTGAAAGCCTTCATTAGCAAATTGAGTTCCTAGAGTTTTCCAATTGTCTGACATTCCTAGAAAACCATGAATAATAACCAACGGCTTTCCTTCGCCTTCTATTCTTGAATGTAACAACATCTTATTTTAATTTTTGAAGATACATATTCACTACATTTTCCAATCCTAAATATAAGGACTCCGAAATTAAAGCATGGCCAATCGAAACTTCTAATAATCCAGGAATATTATCTTTGAAAAACTTGATATTATCCAAACTCAAATCATGGCCTGCATTAATTCCTAATCCTAGTTCATTCGCTTTGATTGCAGCTTTTATGTAAGGCTCAATTCCGCTTTTGTTTCCTAAACCATATTCATGAGCGAAAGATTCCGTGTACAATTCAATTCTTTCTGTTCCAGTTGCTTTTGCCCCTTCAATCATTTTTTCATCTGCATCTACAAAAATGGAAGTTCTGATTCCATTACGTTGAAATTCTTGAATTACCTCAGATAAATAAGATTGGTGTTTGATGGTATCCCAACCCGCATTGGATGTTAAAGCTCCAATAGCATCAGGAACTAAAGTCACTTGAGTAGGTTTGCACTCTAAAACCAAATCAATAAAATTATGTTGTGGATTTCCTTCAATATTATATTCGGTATAAACTACCGATTTTAAATCGCGAGCATCTTGATAGCGAATGTGTCTTTCATCAGGTCTTGGATGAATGGTGATTCCATCGGCACCAAATTGTTGAATGTCTTTTGCAACCTTCAACAAATCAGGCACATTACCTCCTCTTGAATTTCGAAGTGTCGCAATTTTATTAATGTTTACAGATAACTTTGTCATAATAATTTTTAATTTATACAAAAATACAAAGTATAAGTTAGCTAGCATGTGGGATTTTTTGATTATTTTGCGATATATTTTCATCACATCCACAATGAATAATTTAATAAGCTACATAAACAACGAAATTAAACCGCTAAAACATACCGATTCTATTGCGGAAGCACAGGTTTTGTTTTTGGATTTCCCATACACTCATTTTCCCATAACAGAAGATGGTGTTTATATAGGTTGTGTGAGTAAAGAAAGTGTAGAGCTTTTAAATAGCGATTCTATTATTAATGATAGTCGCTTTCATTTTGAACGTTTTTTTGTTCGAACTACAACAATTTGGCTTGATGTTTTAGAAATTTTCGCTAAAAATGAGAGCAACTTAATTCCGGTTTTAGATGACAAAAATGCTTATTTAGGATATTACGAATTGGAAGATGTAATTCGCTTTTTTCACGAAACGCCATTCTTAAAAGAAGAAGGAGGTATTATAGTAGTAGAAAAAGAATCCGATAAATTTTCTATGAGTCAAGTTGCCCAAATTATAGAAAGTAATAATGCGAAAATCTTAGGATTATTTATTTCGAATGTTGTGGGAAATAAAGTAGAAATTACTGTGAAAATTAGTCAAAGTGGCTTGAACGATATCATTCAAACTTTCAGACGATATGAATATGAGATTATTTCGGAACATCAGGAAGACTCCTATTTAAATAGTTTAAAAGAACGTTCAGATTACTTAGACAAATACTTAAACATTTAAAATAGATCGTAATGAAAATAGCATTATTTGGTCAATATTATCAAAATAGCACAACCGAAACGGTACAAAAAGTAGTTTCATTTTTAGAGTCAAAAGATATTGAAATTGCTTTTGAAGCGCATTTTTTAGCTATTTTAAAAGAGAAAAACATTGTTACAAAAAATTACGAAACATACTCTTGCCACAAAACATTAGATAATGATTTTAAAGCCTTAATAAGTATAGGTGGAGATGGAACTATTCTAAAAGCCGCCACTTTTGTGAGAGATAAAAACATTCCTATTATTGGTATCAATGCAGGAAGATTAGGTTTCCTAGCAACTATTCAGTTTGATAATATTGAACCTCTTTTGGAAAAATTATTAAATAACGACTATGCCATTTCTAAAAGAACCTTGTTAAGCATTGAAACTTCTCCTGAATACGAGAATTTTAGCGAATTAGATTTTGCATTAAACGAAGTTACTGTTGCTCGAAAAGATACGACTTCGATGATTACGATTATAACGTATCTAAATGGTGAATACCTCACTTCTTATTGGGCGGACGGACTTATTATTTCAACTCCAACAGGTTCTACTGGATATTCATTAAGCTGCGGAGGACCTGTACTTACTCCAAATGTGGAAAGTTTAGTAATTACACCTATGGCACCACATAATTTAAATGCAAGACCTTTAGTTATTACAGATGATATGGAAATTGAACTTCGCATTTCTGGACGTGAAGAACAATTTTTAATTTCTTTAGACTCAAGAATATCAGCCGTTTCTAAAGACACAGTTGTGAAAATTAAAAAATCTCCGTTTACCATTTCAATAATTGAGTTTAAAGAAGAATCTTTTTTAAACACTATTAGAAAAAAATTACTTTGGGGAGAAGACAAAAGAAATTAACATCTTTCTTATATCATTATTCATTTTTTAGCGTTTCTATTTATAAATAATAACAAAAAAATCTCATAAAATAGGGATAAGAAATCAATATTATTATATTTGCAAACTATTTAAAAAAATGAAGTATCTATTATTATACACATTACTGATTTTCTGCAACTTTAATGCTTATTCTCAAATTAACGAATTAGGTATTTTTGTTGGAGGTGTTAATTACATAGGTGATGTAGGCCCAACAAATTACATAGCCCCTAATGAACCTGCAATTGGGATACTATACAGATGGAATAGAAGTTCAAGACATTCCTATAGATTTTCATATACCCAAGGAAGTTTGACAGCTCATGATAAAGATAGTGATGTCCCAAGTAGAAACTTAAGAGGTTTTTCATTTAAAAACAGTGTAAAAGAGTTTTCTGGAGGTTTAGAATTTAATTTTATGGATTTTGATTTACATGATTCAAAAACCAAAATTACGCCTTATGTATATAGCGGTATAAGTTACTTTATTTATGACGAAATATTCATATTGAACAATAAAAGTAATGAAGATTATCAAAGTAGTACATTTGCAATCCCAATAATTGTTGGAGTTAAAGGGAAATTCTTTGAAAATTTTATCATTGGTGCTGAAGTAGGATTCCGTTATACTTTTACTGATAATTTAGATGGAAGCAATCCAAAAAATGATAATTTTGAAACCTTACGTTTTGGAAATTTAAATAGTAACGATTGGTATGTATTTACTGGCTTAACACTAACCTACACATTTGGGCAAAACCCATGTTTTTGTTCTGAATAATATGGAATTATTACAAAAGATAAATATCGATTATTTACCCAACCATTTAGCTATTATAATGGATGGCAATGGAAGATGGGCAAAACAAAAAGGAATGTTACGTGCTTTAGGGCATGAAAATGGAACCAAATCAGTAAGAACAACTGTAGAAGCATGTGCAAAACTAGGTATTAAAAACCTAACACTTTATGCTTTTTCAACTGAAAACTGGAATCGACCAAAATTAGAAGTTGACACCCTAATGAAGTTATTAGTTTCTTCATTAAAAAAAGAAATTAAAACTTTACAAAGCAATAATATCAAATTAAATGCAATTGGAAATTTAACAAATTTACCCGATAGCGTGCAAAAAGAATTACTAGAAGTAATCAATAAAACAGCTGAAAACACAAGAATGACGTTAACACTAGCACTAAGCTATGGTTCACGAGAAGAGTTAATACAAGCTGTTAAAAAAATATCAAACAAAGTTAAAAATAATATAATTTCTGAAGAGGCTATTGACGAATCAATTATTAATCAGCATCTTTACACACACAATTTACCAGATGTAGATTTAGTAATTAGAACTAGCGGTGAACACAGAATAAGTAATTTCCTATTATGGCAAATTGCATATGCCGAATTTTATTTTACAAATGTACTTTGGCCAGATTTTTCAGAGAACGATTTATATGAGTCAATTATTAGTTATCAAAAACGTGAACGCAGATTTGGAAAAACCAGCGAACAAATTATACCCGAAAAAAATGTTTAAAAAAGCAATACAATTATTTTCTATCCTATTATTACTGAATAACATTTCTATTTTTGCTCAAGAAACTAAACTTGAAAATGGAAAAGAATATATTTTAGCTAAAATTCAAGTTACAGGAAAAATTTCCTATAACGAGCAAACTGTTACTACTTTTACAGGACTCGAAAAAGGACAAACGATAATGGTTCCAGGGGAAGACATTAGTATTGCCATTAAAAAACTATGGAAATTAGGATTGTTTTCTGATGTCAATTTCTATGTAAATGAAATTAAAGGAGATAGTATTTTTTTAGAATTAAACATAAATGAATTACCGAAAATTTCTGATGTTAAAATAAAAGGAGTAAAAAAAGGTAAATCTGAAGAACTTATTAAAGAAACCGACTTAAAAAAAGGAAAAATAGTTAATGAAAATTTATTAACCACTACAAAAAATTATATTGAAAATAAATATAAAAAAGATGGTTTTTATAATGCAAAAGTTGCCATAAACACTATTCCAGACAGCACAGGAAATGAAGTTAAAATGGTGGTTAATATAGATCGTGGTAGCAAGGTTAAAGTGAGTAAAATAGATTTTGAAGGCAACACTAAAATTAGTGATTCTAAATTAAAAAGTGCCTTCAAAAATACCAAAGTAAAAAATCCAATTCGAATATTAAAATCTTCAAAATATATTAAAGAAAAATACAAAGAAGATTTAAGTACCGTTATCAGTAAATATAAAGAAAATGGATATCGTGATGCTAGAATTGTATCTGATTCTGTAACTTATGACAAAAAGAAGAACACCGTTGCCATAAAAGTCAAATTAGAAGAAGGAAGAAAATATTATTTTGGCGACATCAGATATCTTGGTAATACCGTTTATACAGACCGTCAATTAAGTTCAATATTAGGCATTAAAAAAGGAGATGTATACAACGGAAAAATATTAGAGGAAAGAATTGCTGATAAATCTAAACCAGATGGTGAAGACATAACCAATTTATATCAAAACAATGGTTATTTATTTTCGAGCATTAATCCAGTAGAAACAAGAACAGTTAATGACACCATTGATTTTGAAATTAGAATTACAGAAGGTCCAATTGCTTATTTTAACAAAATTACAGTTGTAGGAAATGACAGAACAAATGACCATGTAATCTACAGAGAGTTAAGAACAAAACCTGGACAAAAATACAGTAAAGAAGATTTAATTCGCTCTATCAGAGAAATTGGACAATTAGGTTTCTTTGATCCAGAAGCTATAAAACCAGAGTTTAAAAATGTTGATCCTCAAGCAGGAACTGTTGACATAGAATATAATGTTGTTGAAAAAGGATCAAGTCAAATTGAATTACAAGGTGGTTATGGTGGAGGTGGATTCATAGGTACTTTAGGTTTATCATTTAATAATTTTTCAGCTAGAAATATTTTCAAAAAAGAAGCTTATAAACCATTACCTATTGGAGATGGACAAAAAATGTCGTTGAGACTTCAAGGAAGTTCTTATTTCCAAACCTATAGCTTATCCTTTTCAGAACCATGGCTAGGTGGAAAAAAACCAGTAAGTTTCTCAACAACTTTATCGCATAGTAAACAATTTTTATATAACTATTCAACAAGAAATGTTACAAGAAATCAAAGCTTTAATATTTCATCCATATCTGTTGGTATAGCAAAAAAACTTACTGTGCCAGACGATTATTTTGTGCTTTCACAGTCGGTATCATTCCAATATTACGACCTTAACAATTATAAAACAGGATTATTTACGTTTGGTAATGGTGCATCTAGAAACCTTACCTATACAATAGGTCTTACTAGAAATAGTAAAGGGGTAAATCCTATTTTCCCAACGTATGGCTCTGAATTTAGTATAGTAGGAAAATTTACACCACCTTATTCGTTATTTAATGGTGTTGATTATGGAGATTTAGAAAATCAAAAGGCTTACAAAATAAGATATACTGCAGATTCAGAATATCAAACAGTAACTACTAGCGATGGATATGACCCAATAGTAGGTGATTATTTAAAAGAAACATCTGAAGGTTCAGGAGTATACGAAACAGTACATTCCGATTGGCAATCTGCTTCCGCTGATAGAGGTAAAGTTGACCAAAAAAGATTCAATTGGTTAGAATACTACAAAATTAAATTTAAAGCAGATTGGTATACACGAGTTTGGAATAAATTTGTACTAAGAACTTTAGGTGAATTTGGTTATATGGGAGCATATGATAAAGAAAGAGGAATTGTACCTTTTGAAAGATTTTATTTAGGTGGTGATGGATTAGCAAATTTTTCTTTAGACGGAAGAGAGGTAATTCAATTAAGAGGATATCCAAATAACTCGCTGTCATCAAATAACGGCGGAACTGTATACAACAAATTTTCTCTTGAATTAAGACACCCTATAACTTTAAATCAATCAGCGTCTATTTTTGCATTAACTTTTATAGAGGCAGGATCAGCATTTGACAGTTTTAAACAGTATAATCCATTTCAGTTACAACGTTCTGCTGGTATTGGTTTAAGAGTATTTATGCCTGCATTTGGACTATTAGGTATTGATTTTGCACATGGATTTGATCCTGTACCTGGCTCAACTGTTAAAAGTGGTTGGCAAACGCACTTCATTATTGGGCAACAATTTTAAGGTTTATTATTGCTTTTTTGTTAAATTCGTAAAAATATTTTAATATTTATTCCGTTAATAACCATTAAGGCAGAATCAGAGTGATTCGTACAATAAACAAAACGTATTATTTAAAGATGAAAAAAATATTATTTATACTTGCTCTGTTATCATTAACAACGTCTAAAGCTCAAACAGCTCGAGGAGTAAAGATTGGTTATATTGACATGGAATATATCTTAGAGAAAGTTCCAGGTTATGCTGAATCTATTAATCAATTAGAGCAAAAAGCTCAAAAATGGAAGCAAGAAATAGAAATAAAAAGAAATGAAATAAATAAATTAAAAGACGCTTTAAAAACAGAGCGAGTGCTTTTAACAAAAGAATTAATCGAAGAAAGAGAAGAAGAAATTGCACATCTAGAAAAAGAATTACTAGACTATCAAGAAAAAAAATTCGGTCCTAAAGGAGATTTAATAATTCAAAAATCCGTTTTAATTAAACCTATACAAGATCAGATTTTCACTATTGTTCAAGATGTTGCTGAGCAAAGAAAGTATGATTTTATTTTTGATAAATCTTCTGATTTAACAATGTTATTTGCAGCTCAAAAATATGATATTAGTGATTTTGTTGTGAAAAAGCTAACTGCTTCACAAAAAAGAGAAGAGATGAGCAAAAAACAATTAAAAGCACTTGAAGCTAAAGAAAAACTAGACGAATCTTTAGATGAAAATCCAGCTGTAGCTGAACGCCAAAAGATTTTAGATGAAAGAAAAGTTGCTCGTGAAAAGTTAATTGAAGAACGTAAATTAGCAAATGAGCAAAAGAAAATAGAAGCTTTAGAAAAGAGAAAAAAAATTCAAGAAGAACGTAATGGTAAAAAAACTGGCACAGTAATTGAAAACAACTCTACTGAAGGTACAGATAAAAATAAAGTTAACGATAATCCTGACACTAATAACGACAGCGAAAAAGTTTCTACTGAAGAAAAAAAATCTACTCCAGCTGAAGCAAGACAAAAAGTTATTGATGAAAGAAATAGAAAATTAGAAGAAAGAAAAAAATTAATAGAAGAAAAAAAGAAAAAAATAGCAGAAAATAAAGAAGCTGCCAAAAAAGAAAAAGAACAAAAAACAGAAACAGAGAACAAAAATTAAATAACTAAATTTTACAATTAAAAATGAAACAATTAAAAACTTTAGCAATTGCAATCGTACTTTTTATTGGAACTCAAGTTTCAGCTCAATCAAAAGTTGCACATATAGATGTACAAACTTTAATGACGGCTATGCCAGAAATGAAGACTGCACAAGACCAGATGAAAAAAATTCAAGAATCATATGATAAAGATTACAAAAATATGGTTGCTGAATATCAAACAAAATTGCAAAAATACGAACAAGAATCTGCAACTGCTGGTGATGCTTTAAACGAAACTCGCTCAAAAGAAATGCAAGATATGGGAACTCGTATCCAACAATTTCAACAAACTGCGCAAAAAGAATTAGGGCAAAAAGAGATGGATTTATACAAGCCTATTATGGAAAAAGCTCAAAAAGCAATTCAAAAAGTTGCTAAAGCAAAAGGTGTAAACTATGTTTTAGATGCAACAAATGGTTCAGGAGTATTATTTGCTGAAGGGATTGACTTAATGGCAGATGTTAAAAAAGAATTAGGTTTTCAATAAAACTTAAAAAAAGCATTTTAAAAACTGTGTAATCTATTTGTGATTACACAGTTTTTTTTATTTTTGTTAACATGAAAAAAGAATGTCCAATAGGTTTATTTGATTCTGGCGTTGGCGGAACTTCAATTTGGAGTGAAATCCACAACTTACTTCCTAACGAAAACACTATTTATCTTGCAGATAGCAAGAATGCTCCGTACGGACAAAAATCTAAAGAAGAAATAATTGATTTGAGTTTTAAAAATACGGAATTCTTGTTAAATCAAAATTGTAAAATCATTGTTGTAGCCTGTAATACTGCCACTACAAATGCTATTAAAGAGCTTAGAACTAAATATGATGTTCCTTTTATTGGTATTGAGCCTGCTATAAAACCTGCAGCGTTGCAATCAAAAACCCAAACCATTGGCATATTAGCTACAAAAGGCACCCTTAATAGCGAATTATTTCATAAAAGTGTGGCAAATCATCCTGATGTTAAAATAATCGAACAAATAGGACATGGATTAGTACAATTGATAGAAAATGGAGATATAGATTCCGCAGAAATGGAAGAATTATTAAAGAGTTATTTAAATCCGATGGTAGAAAAAAATATTGATTATTTGGTACTAGGTTGTAGTCATTATCCTTATTTAATTCCACAAATTAAAAAAATCATTCCACCCAAAATAAAAATTATTGATTCAGGTGAAGCAGTAGCTAAACAGACACAAAAAATATTAGAGCAAAATAATTTATTAAATCTTTCAAAAAGCAAAAGCTCGCAAATATTCTATACGAATGGTGAGCCAGAGGTTTTAAAAAATATACTCGGAAATAATAAAACTGTAATTTATAAGAATTTCTAACCTATTCTTTAAACCAACCTGAATACATCACATAATTATTTGAAATACGTTCAATTTCGCCAGCAAAATCACTTTGATCAATATCTTTTACTTTTTTAGCAGGAACTCCAGCATATATACAACCTGATTCTACTGTAGTATTTTGTGTAACTACTGAACCTGCTGCTATAATTGAATTACTTTCAATAGTACAATTATCCATAATTATAGCACCCATCCCAACTAAAACATTATCTTTTATCACACAACCATGAACAATAGCATTATGACCAATTGAAACGTTATTCCCTATAACTGTTGGATGCTTTTGATAAGTACAGTGAATAACAGCACCATCTTGAATATTTACTTTATTACCAATTATAATTGAATTTACATCTCCTCTAATCACTGCATTAAACCAAATGCTGCAATTATTTCCTAATACCACATCCCCAACAATAGTTGCATTTTCTGCAACATAACAGTCAGATGGAATCTGCGGGCTTTTACCATTAACCTCTTTTATCAACATAATTTATTAATTTAAAAAAAAGTCCCGTAAACGGGACAAGATTTTATGAATTTGATATTTAATTAACCGCAGGACAATTACAATCCCACTGCTTATCTTTACAAAAGATATTCATCCCTAAAGTTATCTGATGAAATCCTCCATTATCAAATTTTATATCACCCATAACATGAGAATAGGTATACGAAAACATATATTTACCAAAATTTAAACCAACAATAGGCGAAACCCATTGTAAATTTTGTTTTCCTCCCTCATAATCTGCGCTATCAAAACTTCTTCTATATGAAACAGCACCCCAAAGCTTACCAAAATCTAATGTTTTATAGACTTTTAGGTTTAAATCAATCGAAGATTCTTTTGTTTCTGAAATTCTTTGATACATAATTGATGGCTCAAAAAGTAATCTATCTTCATCCCCAAACGTAGCTCCAACACTCCACAATAATTTACTTAAATTATCGGATTCAAAACCTTCTGAGTACAATTCTCTTCTTTGATTAGCTAAGAAATTTTTAACGGTTAAATGGGTAAAGAAATCCATATAATGATAAGAAACTCCTAGGTCAACATTAAAGTAAGCGTCTTTTTGAATAACACCTTGAACAATAACAGGATCAAATCCTGTAAACGTAGAGCCATCTAGTGTACTTTGAACAAAGGCAGCACTTAAACCAAAAGACAACTGATTTAAATCTATAGTACCTCTTGAAAAACGAAGATGATGAGCATAAGTTAACTTAGCTCCTTTTTGAGAGTGATATCCGTTTTTATCGTTAAATAAAATCATACCTATACCCGAAACGCCATCTTCGTCTAAAGCAGTATTAAAACTTATTGTTTGCAATGCAGGCGCTTCATCTTGTCCAAACCACTGCTGACGACCAGTTAATCTAATTTTACCACAATTAGCAGCACCTGCCATTGAAGGATGAATTAAATAATAATTATCCGATAAATAATCAGAATAAACAGCAACTCCTTCTTGTGCAAAAGAAAATTGTGCCAATAAAAATGCTAAAATAAAATAACTTTTTTTAAAATTCATTGTAGTTATTGTTTAATGAAAACATACTTGAATGTTCAAGTTCTAAATAAAAACAACTAGATCAAAAAACAATATTGACTAGGTTTCTAATACGAATTTGCCAAAGATATAAATTTTTAAGTTTCTTTTACAATTCCGTCAAAATATTCTTAAGTTAAAATTACATTTTTTTAAGACACCAGAATTAAGGACATGAAAAACAAAATAAAACGTTAAATATGTAACTAAATATTTCAAACCACACACATGTTTGATGAACTTTGTATCTTTGCAAAAAAAAATATTATGCAGGTAATCGCAACTAAAATAACTCAAAATCCAGCCATTGTAAAATTTGAATTGGATGAAATTATCGTAAGAACTCAAAATTTTGAATTTAAAAACATAGATGAAACTCAAAATTCACCATTAGCTAAACAATTATTTTATTTACCATTCGTTAAAACCGTTTACATTTCTGGAAATTTTATTGCAATTGAAAAGTTTTCAATTGTAGAATGGGAAGATGTTCAAGAAGATGTAGCCAATCAAATTAATGAATTTATTACTAATGGTGGTGAAATCATTAAAATTGATGAAAGTACAACTAAAAAGCAACCGATTACGGTTTATGCAGAAACAACACCGAATCCAGCTGTATTAAAATTTGTTTGTAATAAACTTTTAACTAAAACTGCCTTAGAGTGCAAAAATATCGATGAAACAAGCGCTTCTCCATTAGCAAAGGAATTATTCAAATTCCCTTTTGTTAAAGAGGTGTTTATTGACGAAAATTATATTTCAGTTACTAAATTTGCCGTTACAGAATGGGATGAAATAACTTTAGAATTAAGAACTTTCATTAAAGAATTCATGGAAAATGGCAATGTTGTTATAGATGAAACTGCAATTGTAAAAACTGAAATACATCAAAAACAACAAGAAGCTTATTTTGACGCACTTGATGTTACTTCTCAACAAATTATAAATATTATAGAGGAATATGTAAAACCAGCTGTTCAAAGTGACGGTGGAAACATTATGTTTGAATCTTTTGACCCAACAGAAAAAAGAGTTAAAGTGGTTTTACAAGGCGCTTGTAGTGGTTGTCCTTCTTCAACTTTTACTTTGAAAAATGGAATTGAGAATATGTTAAAGGACATGTTAAAAGACGAAGGAATCAAAGTTGAGGCTATTAATGGATAGTATCTAAAAATATAATACAAAAAAAGAGCCTTTTAGACTGCACCCAAAAGTTTAG
>NZ_DITB01000070.1:57173-71606 GCF_002422095.1 Flavobacterium sp. UBA6195 | reverse complement strand
AAAAAGAATTACTAATTTAAAAATTTAACCATAATAAATAAAAAAAGAGGATGAATTATCATCCTCTTTTTTTATAAACTAACCAATAACACTTAAAATTTCATACCTACTCCAACTCCAAATAACCAAGGGTCGATATCTACTTTAGCAGGAATACTTAAACCAGGAGCTAAATTTGATGCATCAACTGTAACATCTGTGTTTAAAAACAATTTTTTTGCATCTACGTTTATGAAAAACTTATCATTTAACATTAAGTCAAACCCCAATTGAGCTGCATATCCTAATGCATTATCATATTTTACATCAGCAACATCACCTGATTTAACATTGTAAAACAATGTATAATTTACACCTGCTCCAATATAAGGCTTGAAAACTTTTTTATCCGATGTATAAAAATGATATTGAGCCGTTAATGTTGGAGGTAATAACCACACACTACCTAAATCTACATTACCAGCAGCAGTATTAATTGCTTTTACATCGTGTTTTGCAGTTCCCAAAATCAATTCGGCAGCAAAATGTTCAGTAAAGAAATAAGTAAAATCTAATTCTGGAATTAAAGCATTCGAGATAGCAACATCTCCACCTATTACACCAATTTTAGCACTTTCATCTGGAGTTACACCTACTGCTCTTAAACGAACTTGCCATCTTTTAAAATCATTTACCTTTTCATCTTTATCTTGTGCATTTACAAAATTTACTGTCATCAAAGACATTGCCATTAAAGCAAAAACTATTTTTCTCATTTTATTAAGTTTAAAATTATGAGTCAAAGATATTTAGATGTAAAATCGTAAAAACTGATATAAATCATTGTTTGAAAATTATTAATCTCTAATTATCATTTTAAAATGCTATAATTTTGATTTACATTTGTAGTCTATATGCAAAAGACCGTTAACATACTTAATAAAAGAGCTAAATTCGATTACGAAATTTTAGACAAATACACCGCTGGAATCGTTTTAACCGGAACCGAAATCAAATCAATTCGTCTGGGAAAAGCTTCTATTGCTGAAAGTTTTTGCGAATTTCATGATGGCGAGTTATTTATGATTAATTCACACATTGAGGAATATTTGTATGGAACTCATTACAATCATAAAGCAAAAAGTGAACGTAAATTATTATTGAATAAACGCGAACTAAAAAAACTCGATAAAGATTCGGATAATAAAGGACTAACCATTGTTCCGCTTCGTTTGTTTACCAATGAAAAAGGATTAGCTAAATTGGATATTGCACTATGTCGGGGTAAAAAGAATTACGACAAACGCGAATCGTTAAAAGAGCAAGATACCAAACGCGATTTAGACCGAATCAAGAAAAGTTTCTAATCATACTTTATGAAAGAAATTTTAAAACAAGGCCGAATAGATAAAGAACTTTCAACCAGGAAGTTAGCCGAAATTGCAAAAATCGACCAAGCTTTGATTAGTAAGTTTGAAAACGGATTTCGTATTCCAACCAAAAAACAAGTGCAAACGCTTGCTCAAATTTTAGAAATCGATTTAAAACCGTTGTTAGTCGCTTGGTATAAAGTAAAACTCGACCATAATTTCGATTTGAATCCTTTTGCGATTCAAGCTATTACCGAAATTCTTCAAGAAAAAGGTATTGAAGTTGGCAATTCATCCAAAGAAAAAGAAATTACTTCCATCTTAGATGAATTAGAAGTTTTAAAACAAAAATTAACGAATCTTCGCTAATTAGTTTTTGTTTTCTAATAAAGGAACAAATCTAAAATCACCAAATTCGTGTTTTTCAAATTGCGTTTCGTTTTTACGAATCAATAACGTCATGATTTGCTCTTTTTCACCAACAGGAATCACTAACCTTCCTCCTATTTTTAATTGCGCCATTAAAGGTTGCGGAATAAATGGAGCTCCAGCAGTAACAATAATACTATCAAAAGGAGCGGCTTCAGACAATCCTTTATAACCATCACCAAATATTAACTTTTTAGGTCGAATATTTAATTTTGGCAACAAAAGAGACGTCTTTTTAAACAATTGATTTTGGCGTTCTATTGAATAAACATTAGCTCCCAATGTGAACAAAACAGCAGTTTGATAACCACTTCCAGTTCCAATTTCTAATATTTTATGATTTTTTTGAACTTCTAATAATTGCGATTGAAAAGCCACTGTATAAGGTTGCGAAATAGTTTGATCAGCACCTATCGGAAAAGCTTTATCTTGGTATGCAAAATCTTCAAAACTCGAATCCAAAAACAAATGACGCGGAATTTTTCCAATAGCCGCTAACACGTTTTTATCGGTAATTCCTTTTTCTTCCAATTGCTTTACCAACTGATTTCTAAGTCCTTGATGTTTATTCGTATCTTTCAATTTGGGATGATTTTGTTTGGGTAAAAATAGCTTTAAAATCTCAAAAAACAAATCAGAAAATAAACTAACTTTTTTCCGAAGTTTCGGAATTTAATCTTTTGCACTTTCAACTAAAATCGTACTTTTGATAAAATTAATTTTTTATGTTAAAAGTGGGAGTTTTAGGTGCTGGTCACCTTGGAAAAATACATTTGCGATTATTAAATCAATCTGAAAAATATGAATTAGTAGGCTTTTATGACGCTTTTGAAGAAAATGCCAACAAAGTAGCAGCCGAATTTGGTTATAAAAAATTCGATTCTATTGCCGAATTAATTGCGGCAGTTGATGTAGTAGATATTGTAACACCAACGATGCAACATTTTGAATGTGCGAAACAAGTTATCGAAGCTGGAAAGCATATTTTTATTGAAAAACCTATTTCAAACACCGTTGCTGAAGCAGAAGAAATCATCGCTTTAGCAAAAAAACACAACGTAAAAGGGCAAGTTGGACACGTGGAGCGATTCAATCCAGCGTTTACTGCTGTGAAAGATAAAATCAACAATCCGATGTTTATTGAAACGCATCGTTTGGCGGAATTCAATCCTCGTGGTACGGATGTTCCTGTGGTTTTGGATTTGATGATTCACGATATTGATGCCATTTTGAGTGTGGTAAAATCGAAAGTAAAATCAGTTAATGCCAGTGGTGTTGCTGTAATTTCTGATTCTCCAGACATTTCAAATGCCCGTATCGAATTTGAAAACGGTTGTGTAGCCAACATTACTTCGAGCCGAATCTCGATGAAGAACATGAGAAAATCGCGTTTCTTCCAAAAAGACGCTTACATTTCAGTAGATTATTTAGATAAAGTATGCGAAGTAGTTCGCATGAAAGACGCACCCGAAGTTCCAGGCGATTTCGACATGATTTTACAAAATGCTGAAGGCGTTAAAAAACAAATCTATTTTGATAATCCGCAAGTGGATGCTAACAACGCCATTTTGGACGAATTAGAAACTTTCGCGGATGCTATCAATAACAACACCACTCCAATCGTAACTTTAGAAGATGGTACAGAAGCACTTCGTGTGGCGTATCAGATTATTGAGTGTATGAATGCAAGAAAATAAAAACCAAACAAACCTAAAATAAAAATGAACACAATCGCAGTAATCGGAGCAGGAACTATGGGTAACGGAATTGCTCATACTTTCGCGCAAAGCGGATTTACCGTAAAATTAATCGATATTTCAGAAAAATCATTAGAAAAAGGAATGGCAACTATCGCCGCTAACCTTGACCGAATGGTAGCAAAAGGAAGTATCACCGAAGAAGACAAACACAAAACTATCGGGAATATTATCACGTATACTGACGTTAAAGATGGTGTTGTAGGTTGTGATTTAGTAGTAGAAGCCGCTACAGAAAACGTACAATTGAAATTCAATATCTTCAAACAATTAAGCGAAGTTTGTGATCATAACGTAATTTTAGCAACGAATACTTCTTCAATTTCAATTACACAAATTGCAGCTAATGTTGTTCATCCAGAAAGAGTTATTGGAATGCACTTTATGAATCCGGTGCCGATTATGAAATTGGTGGAAATTATCCGTGGTTACAACACTTCAGATGAAGTTACGAAAATCATCATGGATTTATCTGTGAAATTAGGAAAAACACCAACAGAAGTTAATGATTATCCAGGTTTCGTTGCTAACCGAATTTTAATGCCAATGATTAACGAAGCTATCGAAACGTTATACAACGGTGTTGGTGGTGTTTACGAAATCGATACGGTTATGAAATTAGGAATGGCACACCCGATGGGACCATTACAATTAGCCGACTTCATAGGATTAGACGTTTGTTTATCTATCCTAAACGTAATGTACGACGGATTTAAAAATCCAAAATATGCGCCATGTCCGTTATTAGTAAATATGGTAATGGCAGGAAAATTAGGAGTTAAATCAGGAGAAGGATTCTACGATTACTCAGAAAGCAAAAAAGCAGAGAAAGTTGCAAAGCAATTTTCAAAGTAAAAAGTAAAAAGTGATAAGTAAAAAGTATACTTGCTTATCACTTTTCACTTATCACTTTTCACTAAAAATATGGCCAAAATAAAACCTTTCAAAGCAGTACGTCCAGCGCCAGATAAAGTGGCATTGGTAACCTGTAGAACGTATGACGATTATAGTTCGGCTGAGCTTGCTGCTTGGTTGGATTTTAATCCGTATTCGTTTTTGCATGTAATTCATCCTGCTTATGCCAATGCGCAAAAAGTGTCATTGGAAAAACGTTTTAAAGCCGTTGCTAATAAATATCAAGATTTTAAACACGACCAAATTCTAATTGAAGAAGAACATCCTGTTTTTTATTTGTACGAAATCCAGTCAAAAGGACAGATTTTTACTGGAATTATTGCTGGAACTTCGGTGAAAGATTACCAAGATAACGTCATCAAAAAACACGAAGACACCTTACAATATCGCGTGGAATTATTCAAAGATTATTTGCATCAAACGAATTTTAACACAGAACCCGTTTTGATTACCTATCCTGATAGTGTGGAAATCAATACGTTTATTGCGTTGCGAAAACAGAGCAAACCGGTTTACGAATATTCGACGACCAACAAAGAAAAACACACGCTTTGGAAAATTGACACACAAAGTGAAGTCGATTGGTTGCAAGAACATTTTGAAAACATCCCGAATTTATATATTGCGGATGGACATCATCGTTCGGCTTCAGCGGAATTGTTGTACGAACAAGACAAACATTTAGGTAACGAAAATCTGAATTATTTCATGAGTTTCTTAATTGCTGAAAGTAATGTCAAAATTTACGAATTCAACCGATTAATTCGCGATTTGAATGGTTTGTCGAAAGAAATTTTCATTAAAAAATTATCAGAACATTTCGTCATCATAGCAAAAGACCAAGAAATTTGGAAACCTCAAAATAAGTTTGAATTTGGGATGTACTTAGACGGAAGTTTTTATGCGTTGTTCTACAAAAAAGAAAATCACCAGCAAGCTTCAATTTTAGACAATTTAGATGCTCAAATTTTATACGACAAAGTCCTTTTCCCTTTACTAGGAATCGAAGATTTAAGAAACGACGAACGTATCGATTACATTCCAGGAAAACAATCGATATCCGTCATAAAAGATTTAATCGACGAAGGCGAATTTGAAGTAGGCTTCATGCTCTACCCTTCCGACATCAAAGAAATCAAAGCATTAGCTGATAACAATTTAATTATGCCTCCAAAATCAACCTACATTGAACCGAAGTTTAGAAGTGGTTTGGTGGTGTATGAGTTGTAGGTTTGGTTGGGAGTTTGAAGATGGAAGTTGGAATAAAAGGAAATAATCGCAATTTTGTCATTCTGAACAAAGTTAATAATCTCATAATATCTATAAAATATGGAAGATAAGTTAATTGAAAGTTTAATTTCTTCAGGAGTTCCAGCAATTGTAATTATTGCAGGATTATATTTTGGTAAAAATTTAATAGAACATTTCTTTAACGAAACTATTGAATTAAAGAAAAAAGAATTAGAACAAGAAAATAAAAATTTTCAACATCAACTAGATGCTAAACTTCAAGAATTCAATATAAAATTTTCAAATTTACATTCTGAAAGAGCGGAAGTAATCAAAAATTTATATATGAAGTTAATTGAATTACAATCTTCAATGTTTACATATACAAGAAGAGCTCATATAATAATTGATGATGGTATAAAAGAAAAACAAGAGAGAACTGATAGAGTAAATTTAGCTTTAAAAGAGTTTTCAAATTACTACTTCCCTAATAAAATCTTTTTTAATTCGAGCATAACTTTAAAAATTGATTCATTAATTAATGATTACTATAAAATAGGTTGGGATTTCACAGACGTACTTTATTACATTGAAAATAAATTTGATTTAGAAAGAGAAGATATAAAATCAAATTTTGAAAAGATGAAAGAGTTATCAATAAAAGTTGAAAAGGATTTTCCAATTTTAATTGATGAACTTGCTGAAGAATTCAAAGAAATCCTTGGTGTTAATAACTAAATGTGACTTCTCCTTCCTCGAAATGACAAAAACCTATAAAACAATGTCAATCTCAAAAAACCTCAATATCATAAAATCCCAACTTCCAACACACGTTACCTTAGTAGCGGTTTCAAAAACCAAACCTGTAGCGGATTTAATGGAAGCGTATGATGTTGGCCAACGTATTTTTGGAGAAAATTATGTTCAAGAATTAGTTGAAAAACAGGAACAAATGCCAAATGATATACAATGGCATTTTATTGGGCATTTGCAATCTAGGAAAGTTAAACTTATTGCACCTTTTGTAAGCTTAATTCATAGTGTGGACAGTTTAAAATTATTGCAAGAAATCAACAAACAAGCGGCTAAAAACAATCGAGTGATTGATTGTTTGTTACAAGTTTACATTGCGGAAGAAGAAAGCAAATTTGGATTAGACGAACAAGAATTAGATGAGATTCTTAATGAAATACAGCAAAATAAAGAAAACTATAAAAACATACGAATCGTAGGTTTAATGGGAATGGCAACCTTCACTGAAAACCAAAACCAAATCGAAAAAGAATTCAAACATCTAAAAACGATTTTTGATAAATACAAAACACTGAACACTCAACACTGTCAACTGAACACTCTCTCAATGGGCATGTCGGGCGATTATCAACTCGCAATTTCATGCGGAAGTACGATGGTTCGAATTGGAAGTAGTATCTTTGGAACGAGAAATTATCAATAAGGCAATTTGTCAATGTGCCAATTAACTGAAAACTGAGACTGAACACTGTAAACTATTTTGTACGCAATAATCGACATAGAAACCACTGGAGGACAATACAATGAAGAAGGTATTACCGAAATCGCCATTTATAAATTTGATGGTCATGAGGTTGTGGACCAATTCATCAGTTTGGTAAATCCTGAGAAGCCAATTCAACCCTTTGTGGTAAAATTGACTGGGATTAACAATGCAATGCTCAGAAGTGCTCCCAAATTCTATGAAGTAGCCAAAAGAATTATCGAAATTACCGAAGGATGCGTAATTGTGGCTCATAATGCTTCATTCGATTATCGTATTTTAAAAACCGAATTCAGACGTTTAGGATTTGATTTTAAAAAACAAACGCTTTGTACGGTAGAATTAGCAAAAAAGTTAATTCCGGGTCAAGAATCGTATAGTTTGGGTAAGCTGGTGCGTTCATTAGGAATTCCTATGGCAGATAGACATCGTGCTAGTGGTGATGCTTTGGCTACTGTGAAATTATTCAAAATGTTGTTGGTAAAAGACATCGAGAAAGAAATCGTAAAAAGCTTTATCAAAACCGAAATTAAATCGGGAATGTCGCCTAAATTGTTAGATATTGTGGAGAATTTACCTTCAAAAACAGGTATTTACTACATTCACAATGAAAAAGGCGATTTGATTTACATCGGGAAAAGTAAAAACATCAAAAAACGTGTCAACCAACATTTCACAGGAACTTCGAGTAAAAGTAAAAAAATCCAACGTGATGTTTTTGCCGTGACTTTTGAAGAAACGGGAAGCGAATTAATCGCACTTTTAAAGGAAAGCGAAGAAATTAAAATCAACAAACCGATTTATAACAGAGCCCAACGCAAAAGTATTTTTCAATACGCGCTGTACCAACACATACACGAACAAGGTTACATTTCGTTAACCGTTGAAAAGGCAGATGGAAGAAAAAAAGAAATCACTTCGTTTACTTCGCTTCAGGAAGGCAAAAATGCATTGTTCAAGATAACAGAGAAATACAATTTGTGTCAGAAAATCAATGGTTTGTATGACACTCAAAACGGATGTTTTCAATACAAAATAAAAGAATGTAATGGAGCTTGTTTGGGTGAAGAAAACCCTGAAAGTTACAACGAAAGAGTTTTGGAATTCATTGAAGAGAACTCGTTTGAAAACAATAATATGGTAATTCTCGACCGAGGCAGAACTTATGATGAAAGAACAGCTGTTTTGATTGAAAATGGTATTTACAAAGGCTATTGTTTTTACGATTTGAATTACCAAGTAAACAATATTGAAATTTTGAAAAACATCATCATTCCAATGCAACACAATCGCGATACGAAAACGATTATTCAGACCTATTTACGCAAACACAAAGTATATAAGATTATTCAATTTTAATTGTTTAACTTTGTTTTTATGAATGAAGTTAAGTCGAAATACGAGATTTTCAAACAAAAAGCTCACATCATTATCTACGGAACCAATACGGTTGCAGGAAGACTTTTCGATTTAATTCTTTTGGGATTGATTTTACTGAGCGTTGTCTTAGTAATGTTGGAAACCGTAAAAGAATTCGATGGAAAATACCATACTTTCATATTAGTTTCGGAATGGATTATTACGATTTTCTTCACAATTGAATACATTTTACGAATCATCACGATTAAAAAACCCATCAATTACATTTTAAGTTTTTACGGAATTATCGATTTGGTAGCGATTTTACCCATGTATTTGTCCTTTTTTGTAACAGGAACGAGTGTTTTCACTGTTATTAGAGCTTTACGACTATTGCGATTATTCAAAATATTAAACCATCCTCAATTTTCAAGTCAGTCGGTGCATTTACGAGAGTCGATTATTGCAAGTCGTGGTCGTATTTTAGTTTTTATGTACTTTATTTTGATAAGTTGTATCATCATTGGTTCTGTGATGTATGTTGTGGAAGGAGATGAAGCTGGCTTTACCAGTATTCCCGTTTCAATTTATTGGTGCATTGTAACTTTAACTACTGTTGGATTTGGCGATATTACTCCTATTACACCCTTGGGACAATTTATTGCCTCATTTGTAATGATTATGGGTTATGGAATCATTGCCGTTCCTACCGGAATTATTACCGCTGAAATTGCAAAAAACTCACCTAAAACAAGAGAAAGTGACAAAAAAGTTTGCCAAAACTGTGGTAGTCATGAACACTTAATTAACGCAAAATTTTGTCAAGATTGCGGAAGCGAATTATAAAATGAATTACCTAATTACGATTATTGGTCCAACTGCCATTGGAAAAACAGCTTTAAGCATTGCTTTGGCACAACATTTTGGCTGTGATATTATTTCGTGCGATAGTCGTCAGTTTTTTAAGGAAATGAAAATTGGCACCGCTGTTCCTAATGATGAAGAATTGGCTGCTGCACCACATCATTTTATTCAAAATAAATCGATTTTTGAAAGTTATTCGGTAGGCGATTTTGAACAAGAAGCTTTATCAAAATTGGATGAATTATTTCAGAAAAATAACATTCAAATTATGGTGGGCGGTTCTGGATTATATGTCGATGCTGTTTTGAAAGGATTTGATGATTTTCCAGATATTGATGAATCGGTTCGAACTGAAATTAATGCTAAATATGATGCATTAGGAATCGAATATTTGCAAGAGCAACTCCAAAAATTAGATTCGGAATATTACCAAAAGTTACAAACTGAAAATCCGCAAACCTTACAAAATCCACAACGTATGAAACGCTTTGTAGAAGTTTGTATTGGAAGTGGAAAACCGTATTCGAGTTTTATTGGAAAACGAAAAAACGAAAGAAACTTCACTCCTATCATCATTGGTTTAGAAGCCGACCGAGAAATCATGTACAACAGAATCAACCAACGCGTTGATATCATGCTAAATGAAGGACTTTTAGCCGAAGCACAAGCTTTGTGTCCAAATAAACATTTGAATGCGTTACAAACTGTTGGTTATCGAGAATTATTCGATTATTTTGATGGGAAAACCACTTTAGATTTCGCCATTGAGCAAATCAAAATGAATACAAGACGATTTGCTAAACGTCAAATCACTTGGTTTAAACGAACAGAAAACGTGAGTTGGTTTGATTATTTAACTGATAGAAAAGAGATTATTCAAGTCATAGAAAAAATAATGACAACTTAACGCAACCTTATAAGATTTTTCTCATCTTAGTTAAAAATAAAATAATGAAAAAGTTACTATTACTACTTGTATTTACATATATCTCTTGCGGAATTCCTTATGATGGAGAAACCATAATAAATATAAAACTAAAAGTAGTTAACTCTGAAAATCAACCTTTAGCTAATGAAAAGGCATATATAGGAACAAGTTATGATGATGATAGTTATGATTTTTCAACTTACAAAAAAAAATCTAATGAAGAAGGTTTTATACAATTTGATATGTTCAAACCAACTAATAACTCAAGTTTAATCTTGGAAAATTCGACAGAATATTTACCCGTTTATTTTAATGGAATAAATGATGATAATTTTGAGGGTTTAAATTGGGATTTAGGAACCATAACATTATTAAAGTTAGACGAGATTATTACATTTACAATTATCCCTAATCAAATTAGCTCAAACAAGATTATTTATAAAATTGATGTAGATGCTGTTAAATATGAAGAACAAATCAATTTATACAACAATGATCTTGTTTACAATGAGCCTCAATTATTTCATCAACTAAAAAAGAATCAAACATTTGAACTTAATTATCAAATTAAAAACACTATAACCGAAGAAATAGAATATTATTCAATTCCATTGACTATAAATAATGATGGATTAAATTATACTTTAACCTATTAAGTTATGAGAAAAATATTCATTATCATAATTATATTATCGAGTATATCAGTTTTTAGTCAAAGAGAAACGAAAACTAAAATTGTAGATTTTTATCCAGCATTTAGATTCGGCTTTCAATTACCAATTCATTTTGGAGACAATTATTTTTCAAAAGATTTAAGTTCTGGATTTGGATTTCATTCAACATTATCATTAGTAAAAATTTATAATTTTAGACTAAGTTTAGGATATGAATTTCAAAAATTAAGAGTAGAGAATTCAGATAAAATTGGAAATTTTGATTTTATAAATTCAAATACTTACCAGTTTATTTTAGAATATGAAATACCATTAAATTCAAAATTTGACATTAATCCAACAATAAGTTATGGACAGTGTCGATTCAATTATAAAGAAAATACTGGAGGGAGTATATTAGCAAAACAAAATTTAGAAGAAATTAGATTGGGTAGTTATATAAACTATAATTTAAATAAAACTTTTGCCGGTTATGCAGGATTACATTTTTCTCATTTTTATAATTCAGATTTAAATGCTACTCCAGAAAATAAAGATTATTTTGGCAAAGGAAACAAATTTATAATCTCAATAGGAATCTTAATACATTAAAAATGCCCATCTCACCCAACTTTACTTCCATTTTAGAACAAGAATACGAAATCAATTTTCTGCAATGCTATCCCAATGGTTTGTTGAAATATACTGAGTTGTGCAATATTTTTCAAATCACAGCCGGAATTCATGCCGATTTAGGTGGGATTAGTTTTAGCGATATGCAAGAACATCATCAAGCTTGGGTAATGAGCAAAATGCGTTTAGAAATCATTAGCTTACCGAAATGGAAAGAAAAAGTAACGGTAAAAACTTGGATTAAATCGTTAGAAAATTCACGTTCTACACGTTGTTTAGAATTGTATCGCGGTGATGAAAAATTAGCTGGTTGCGAAACCTATTGGGCTGTTTTAAATACCCAAATTAGACGCCCAGAAAATTTAGCTTTACCTCACGATCATTTCATCAAATATCCAAAACACAGCGCTACTGAAAAATCGGTTCAGCGTATTAATTTAGATGTTCCGTTTGAAAAGGTATTGGATTATAAAGTGCAATTATCAGATTTAGATATCGTAAATCATGCTAACAACGTAAAATACTTGGAATGGTGCCTGAATACTATGGATAGAAAATTTGTCTTAAAACAGCACATAAAAGGTTTTGAAATGAATTTCTTAAAAGAATTGAATTGGAACGATGAGGCGGTGATTTCGAAAAATGAAAATAAGTACATTATTTCTAAAGACGATAAGATTTGTTATGCTTTAGAAATAATTGAATAAAAAAAGTCCTGAAATATTTCAGGACTTTTTTTATTATTTTTTGATTACTAATCTAAAACCTTCACCGTGAATGTTTAAGATTTCTACGTTTTCATCTTGCTTTAAGAATTTTCTCAATTTAGCAATGTAAACGTCCATACTTCTTGAAGTGAAGTAGTTGTCATCTCTCCAAATTTTAGTTAAAGCTAATTCTCTTGGCATTAAATCATTTTCGTGAAGTGCTAACATTTTTAATAATTCGCACTCTTTTGGTGATAATTTAATTGGCTCTTGACCTGGATACGTTAAGAAACGTAATTTAGAATTCAAGTGGAATTTACCTATTTCGAACTCAAATTTAGTCGTATCTGGTTTTACTTCTGATGCTTTTCTTTGAATAATTGCTTTGATTTTCATCAAAAGTACTTCAGAATCAAATGGTTTATTCAAATAATCATCAGCACCAACTTTATATCCTTTTAGTACGTCTTCTTTTAATGTTTTGGCAGTTAAAAAGATGATAGGCACTTCTTGATTTTTCTCGCGAATTTCTCTAGCTAAAGTGTATCCATCTTTGTAAGGCATCATCACGTCTAAAATACACAAATCGTAGGTGTCTTTTTTGAATTTTTCAAAACCTTCCATTCCGTTTTTAGCCAACGTAACTTCAAAATCATTTATCATTAAATAATCTTTCAAAACCGCACCGAAGTTTGGATCGTCTTCAACTAATAATATTTTCTTTGCTTCCATAGTAATTGTATGTATATTTTAATTTATTAATGGCATTTTTATAATAAAGGTACTTCCTTTACCTTTTTCACTCTCTACAAATATTTGACCGTTATGGTCTTCAACTATTTGTTTCACATAGGCTAATCCTAACCCATGACCTTTTACATTATGTAAATCTCCTGTATGCTCGCGATAGAATTTTTCAAAAACTCTTTTTTGTGCTACCTTACTCATTCCTGCTCCTTGATCTTGAATTTTTATCAGAATAAAGTCTTTTATATTTTCTGTAAAAACATCAATCACAGGCGCGTTTGGAGAATATTTTATAGCATTATCTAACACGTTTACTAATACATTCGTAAAATGTACCTCGTTTAATAGAATCGTACTTCGTTGTGCATGAAAATGTGAATGAACAACTCCTTCTCTATCTTCTACTATTAAACTAACATGTTCGATGGCATCTTCAATAATTTCGGTTACGTCTCTTGGTTCTTTTGAAATGTCGAGTTCATTTTTTTCTAATTTAGAAATACGCAAAACATTTTCAACCTGAGCGTGCATTCGTTTGTTTTCTTCTTTAATCATTTGAAGATAACGCTGCACTTTTTCTTTATCATCTATGATTTTAGGGTTCTTAATTGCATCTAAAGCTAAATTAATCGTAGCAATAGGGGTTTTGAACTCATGTGTCATATTATTTATGAAATCGGTTTTTATTTCAGAAATTTGTTTTTGTTTAATTAACTGATTCAAAGCACTTGAATACGTCAAAACAATAACCAAAGTGAACAATAATGACAAACTCGAAATTCCAATTAAAGAAGAAAATACGAATTTATTTTTTTGAGGAAAACTAACTAATAATTGATATTTAGACATTCCTTCATTATCCTGAAAAACAGGAATACCGTAAGTGGTTTTTACATCATATTTAAAATCCTCAGATCGCACTTTTGTTGCCAAACCGTTACTGTAAATACCAAATTCGAAAGGTGTTTTTACTCCATATTTATGAAGTTCCTCTTTTAAATATTTACCAAGTTGCTCAGTAGAAACTCTTTCTTGTAATGGTTTTAACGATACCAAATCTTTAAAAGCAACTTCAAAATTAGCTTTATCTAAACTCGATATACTACCCGATTTTTTTATGGTAAGATCGGGAAACGAACGCATTTGTAAACTTCCGTCGTTTAATGAATTTCCGTTATAAACTTCTGTTTTTCTCTTAGATACAACATTTCCAAAATTGACTGAATTTGCATTTTTATCAAAGAACGAACCATTAATACCGTAGTTTTCTGCTACAAGTGTGTTGGTATAGATAATAGTTTCATTAGTTTTTTTATTACGTTCGTAGAAGTAAATTTCTTTCAATT
>NZ_DITB01000070.1:0-57042 GCF_002422095.1 Flavobacterium sp. UBA6195 | reverse complement strand
TACATTAACCAAAGATTAACATATAAACCTTTTTTTAAAGTTTTGCTAATATTTTAAGAATTTCGTCGATTTTTAAGAAAGTATTATTCAAATTTATATTTTCTACAATAAAATCACTCAATTTTTTCTTTTTAGAATCAGGTAATTGGTTATTGATTCTAACTAAAATATCCTTTTTTGTTAAATTATCACGTTTCATAACTCTTTCTATCCTAAGTTCTTCGGGAGCAGTGATTAAAATAACTTTATCACATTGTTTATTTCCTCCTGTTTCAAAAAGAATGGCTACCTCTTTAATTATAAATGGATAATTTTTATGTTCTTTTAGCCAATTTTTAAAATGAAGCTGAACTTCGGGATGTACTATCGCGTTTAATTCTTTTAACTTATCTGGGTTGTTAAAAACAAATTCAGCTATTTTTTTTCGATTTAGTGAATTATCCGAATTGAAAACAGATTGATCAAACAAATTTTGAATTTTTTGTTTAACATCTTCCCTTTCCATAATTTTCTTGGCTTCTTCATCGGCAATATAGACAGGAATTCCTTTTGATGCAATGTAGTTTGCTACAGTAGATTTCCCACTTCCAATTCCACCTGTTAAACCAATTATTTTTGTCATAACTATTTCTTAAAAAACAACTCTGGAAATGCCTCTTGAGGTTTTTGTTTTAAAATTGAGATTTTGTAATAGGATTGTAAAAAACCTTTTCCATAACCATAAAACTGAATTATAGTTGCCCATAAAGAATATAACGCAATTTTAAGGCTTTTATTAGAAAATAACGAACTTATGAATAATAGAGAAAAATAAAATCCATATAAAGCAATAAAAAAGTAAATTTTAAAAATGGCCAATAACGCAGAGAATAGAAAGCCTAATAAAAATAAACTTGGAAACCAAAATGTAATTTTAGTATATTCAGGATACCAAAAATTTAAAATAGGACGTGCTTTACCAAATTTATTCACTTGAATTTGGAATTTCTCCCAACTTATCCTTCTTTTATGATAGACGAAAGCATTCTTAATTAACTTCGTTTTAAAACCTAAATTCCATAATCGAATAGATAAATCTGGATCTTCACCTGGGTGAATATTACCAAAACCATTAGAAGCTTCAAAAGCTTTTTTGGATAATCCCATATTAAAACTTCTGGGTTGAAATTTATCTACTTTTTCACTTCCTCCTCTAATTCCTCCAGTAGTTAAGAATGAAGTCATGGTAAAATTAATTGCTTTTTGAATGTCGGAAAAGGAATCCAATGCAGCATCTGGTCCTCCAAAGCAGTCAACATATTCTTCCTCTAAACTTTTTTGAACTTGAGATAAATAATTTGGAGGAATGATACAATCAGAATCCAAAATAATATAATAATCTCCTTTTGCCAATGTCATCCCGTAATTACGAGAATCTCCTGGTCCAGAATTTGATTTAAAATAATAGGAAATAGTTAATTTAGGGGTATATTTTTCAATTATATTCTCACAAGGAATAGTTGAACCATCTTCTACAATTACAACTTCAAAAGGTATTGAAGATGTAAACCTAGTTAGACTTTCAAGCAATTCATCAATTTCATCAGGTCGGTTATATACTGGAACAATAAACGAAAAAAACATACTTTTTTTTTTACAAAGATAATAAAAAAGAAAAGTCCCGAATAAATCGGGACTTTAATCATTATATTAGATAATACTTATTGCTTAACAACTTTTAGTGTTTTTAATACATCACCTGAAGAAACAGTTACTATATAAGCACCTGCACTTAAGTGTGACATATCTAACTGAGTAGAAGTAGCATTAATATCTCTAGAAATTACTTCTTGACCTAACATGTTAACAACACGAACGTAAGATATCTCTGATGAGTAAGAAATATTTAACATATCTTTTACTGGATTAGGATAAATTAAGAAATTAGAGTTATTAAAAGAACCTGCTGACAATGAAGCGTCATAAGCCGATACTTGGAATGTACCAAAAGAATTATTTCCATATTCCCATACTCTAAAATAAAGAACTTCTCCTGGTGTTCTAGCAGTAACCGTAATTAAAGGTTGATCATTAGGGTCTGAACTAGAATAATCATCACAACTAATTAAAGTTAAACTTCCACATGCACCACTATAAACAGCACCAGCACCATCAGTAATTCCACCTGCATTAGTATTTAATTCAAAAGTTAAACTTCCAGAAGCAGGAACTACAGCTGAATACCATACATCACCTCCAGAATAAGATGCACAACCTGGAGCAGGAGCACCAGAAGAAGCTGTAGCAAATTCATTTGTTCCTACTAATGGATTAGTAGCAAACACAGCACCTGGAGTTAGAACAGTAGCATTGTTACATTCATCATTTACTGGAGGACATCCTGCAAAATTAAATGTTCCTAATGGTAAATTACATAAAGAATCTGCACCATGTAAAATTGTTAAATTAACAGGAGCTCCAAAAGCAAACGGACCAACATTTTGTGCTCCTACAGCCGAAACTGGCCAAGTTGAAGTTCCATCAGTAATAACAGGTGAACCATTTCCTAAATCTGTAACATTGACATTTACAAAATATTGAGAATTAGCACAATCGTTAACTATACTTGTTGTAGCTGCTGGAGGTGCACATGAAGGTGCTACCACATTGATTGTAAAGTCTGCAGTTTCACCATAAATTCCACCATAACAAGGATTTGCAGGAACTTGTTCAGCATCTGTTGCAACAATTCTCATTCTGTGTTGCCCTAATGAAATTGAACCTGGTAATACAAAAGATGCATTTAATAATGTTGGTGAAGCTGTTGTAGGAGATACACCTGTATAAACAATTTCAGAAGCCTCAAAAGTATAGTTGTCATTAGCATCAATCCAAATTATTGTGTTGTAATCATAACTATTAGTTCCCCAAGATGGTACATCAAATGTAATTTGAACATTATTATTAATACCTCTAGGCATATCTACAACAGTTGCTGTATGATCATTATAAACAGGAGCTAATGAAACAGAATTAGGGAAATTTGTAGCAACTAATTGAACGTTAGTAATACCCGTTCCATCAACAGATGTTGGACCAGAAATACAATAACATCCATTTGCATTTGTTGTAAATGAACCTTCTGTACATCCTGATGCTGTACCAATTGCATTATAAGGAGAAACAGTATAAAAATAGGTTGTAGCAAAATTTCCTGAGAAAGAATATGTAGTTACATTACCTAAATTAATATTATTTGCAATATCTGTACCTCCAGTGGTTGTACCTACTGTAATATAATATCCATCTGCTCCTGATGTAGCATCCCAAGTAATTGAGTTAGCAAAATTACCACATGCAGAATCAGGTGTTGCAACAATATTAGCAGCACAAGTTGGTGCAGAAGCAGGAACAGCTTCCCAAACAACATTATCAATATATATATAAGTATAAGTTGATGTTGAAAGTCTTTTCAATGCAATATATTTATTTGTTCCAGCATAACCTGTAAAATCTACAATATATTGAGCAAATGTGTCATTAATATCAACAGTTTGTAAAGGCGTGAAAGTAGATGCATCTGCAGGATTACTCATTGTACCAACAATTATATCTTGCGTGTCACTGTATTGATTTCTTGCCATAAATCTCAATCTATTAGTTCCTGCACTTAAATTATTTATATAAGGCGTTACTAACATAATATTTGAAGTTGAAGGAGAACTAGAGTTATATAAAGAAATACTGTAAGGTGCGCTAAAATTAGTTCCAGAAGTACCAACAGATGCATAAGTACTTACACCGTCGCTTAAAACTCTAGACCAACAATCAGGGATTAAATTAGTCGCTGTTAATCCATCAAAATTCTCAGAAAAATCACCAACTTCATCACAAGTTGTAAAACTACTCGCTGTACAACCAGTTGCAGTTCCAAATGAATTGTAAGGAGTTATCGTTACATAATATGTTGTACCACCAACTAAATTAGATAAATGGTATGTTAATACGTTACCCGCATCAAAATTATTTAAAACATCAGAAGCACCAGCAGAAGTACCTACAGTAATATAATACCCTGTAGCATCTGGATTAGCTGGCCAAACCAATGTCGCGTTTGAAACATTTACAGCACCATTAACAGGTGAAGTTAAAGTTACACAAGCAGGAGCAGTAGCAGGAATTTCTTCTAAAACTACACCATCTAAATATACATATGCATCTCCACTACCCCAATTGCTAGTTCCTAAAAATTTAACCTTAACATTTGAGCTAATATGACTTGTTACCACATAACTTTTCAATGTCCAGTTAGTAGTATTAACTAATCCTGTTTCTAAAGAAGTATAAGTTGCACCACCATCAGAAGATATTAAAACTTCAAAATTACCTCCAGTTGGATTTTTGTAATAAAAATTCAATCTTAATGATGTTACTGTTGAAGCATCAATTACAGGAGTGGTTAATTCTGAAGTTCTACCAGTTGAATTTAAATAAGAATCAAATCTTAATCCTCTTCCTACATTTCCTGTAGCATAACTAGAAAAATGATAACCCGCAGTCGTAGTAGTTCCTGCAATTCCCCAACATGATGGAATACCTGTAGTAATTGTTTCAAATTCTTCATTAAATGGAATTGAAGCCACATCACAAGTGGTAAAGTTTATTTCAGTACAACCTGTTGCTACTCCATTATCGTTGTATGGATAAACCGTTACATAATAAGTAGTACCTCCTAATAAACCTGTTAAATTATATGTTAATACATTACCAAGATCAAAATTATTTAACACATCTGTTCCACCTGGTGTAGTCCCTACACTGATGTTATAACCCGTAGCATTAATTTCACTAGCCCATGTTATGGTACTAGAAGAAACATCTGCAGTTCCAGAAACAGGAGAGGTAATAGCTACACACGAAGGAGGTGTTGCTGGAATATCTTCAACAACTACATCATCAATATACAATCTCCAACCATCTAAACCACCTGATGGAATATGCCATCCAAGATAAACATCGCCAGAAATTCCCGACAAAGGAATTACCATAGTCTCAGGTGTTGTATTTGAATAACTAGCTAATGGTTGCAATTCAAAAGAAAAATCAGCTGGAGCATTACCTGCGATAGACAACATTACTCTAAAGTCATTAGGTTCATTATTTGATTGAACTTTATATTTAAAAACCAATCTTTGATTACCTGTTAATGTAATACGTGGAGAAATAAGCCAATCATTATTAGCGCCACCATTCCCATCAGTATTCAAATTTGCAGATTGATCACCTGTAATTGGAGCAGTTGCATAGCTTGTATTCCATGAATCTCCATCTCCATTTACGTTTAATATTGACCAACAAGATTCAGAAGTAGAAGTCGAATCAAAAGTTTCTAAAAAAGGAACTGTAAAAACATCACATGTTGTAAAGTTAGTTTCTACACACGCTGTTGCAGAACCATTTAAGTTATAAGGAAAGATAGTAACGTAATAAGTTGTACCTCCTACTAAACCTGATAATGGATAAGAAAGAACATTACCAACATCAAAATTATTTAAAACATCAGTTGCACCAGGCATAGATCCAACACTTAATCTGTAACCTGTTGCTCCACCTGCAGCAGCTGGCCATGAAATAATGCTTGAGCTCACATTAATAGCTCCATTTACTGGAGACGACACTGTCACACAAGATGGTGGTGTCATAGGCACAAAAGTAGCCTCTACACCTATTGTTATAGTAACTGAATCTGACCAAGAATCATCATCAAATGATGTAATTGTAAGAGTAGTGAAACCTGTAATATCTAAATCATTAAAAGTTGAAGCACAACCTGTAATTGGAGCACCACCATCTATAGATAAATTGAAACCAAACCACTCAGTCCCATCAGTAGAGCAATAAAAAGAAGTTAAACTTCCTGCAGCATTCGTGAGTTTTAAACTACTTATAGGATTTGCTCCATTACAAGTAATGTCTGCTGAATTAATTGTCAAAACAGTTGGACCACTGTCTTGCCCACTGGCTGTGAACGTCTGAATACATGTTTGCGCATTTAGTTGCAAACACATAAAAAAGAGAAATAAAATAAATGTAATTTTTTTCATGTAATTGTGTTTTTTTGTTAGTATAAAAGCAAATTTAACTATTATTTAACTTCTAAAAAAGTTAAATTAATAAAGAAATATAACTAAAAACTAGTATATCGACGAAATACTCGATTTATCGATAAAAAACACAAAACCCCGACAATATCGGGGTTTTTATAACATTTTTTATATATTTTGTGATTATTTTATACTCGGCACTAAAACCATTTCATTTGTATCAGCCTGATAATCTACACCTTCAAATCCAAACCCAAATAAATTTAAGAAATCTTGTTTGTATCCCGCTAAATCTCCTAATTCCACTAAAGTTTCAGTAGTTGATTCACCCCATAATTTTGCAATTTTTTCTTGTACATCAGCTCTCATTTCCCAATCATCAATACGGATTCTTCCTTTATCGTCTGTTGGAACAGCATTACCTGTGTACAATCTATCCGCATACAAACGTTGGATTTGTTCAATACAACCTTCGTGAATTCCTTCTGCTTTCATGATTTTGTATAACAATGAAATATATAATGGAATTACTGGAATTGCTGAACTTGCTTGAGTTACTAATGCTTTATTTACAGAAACATAACCTTTTCCGTTAATAACTTTTAATTTCTCTGTAATTTCAAAAGCTGTAGCTTCTAAATGATCTTTTGCTCTTCCTATAGTTCCTTTTCTGTAGACTGCTTCAGTTACCTCAGGTCCTATGTAAGAATATGCAATTGTAGTTGCTCCTTCAGCTAAAACTCCTGCTCCTTTTAAAGCATCCATCCACATTGACCAGTCTTCACCACCCATTACCACTACAGTATTAGCAATATCTTCTTCATTTGCTGGTTCGATTGAAACGGTTGTTACATTTCCTGTATGAAAATCAACAGTTTTATTAGTGAAAGTACTTCCAATAGGTTTTAGAGTAGAACGATGTAAAACACCTGTAACTGGATGTTGACGCACTGGAGAAGCTAAACTGTAAATGATTAAATCAACCTGACCTAAATCAGCTTTAATCATATCAATCGTTTGTTGCTTTACTTCATTTGAAAAAGCATCACCGTTGATACTTTTCGCATACAATCCGGCTTTTTGTGCTTCCATTTCAAAAGCTGCAGAATTATACCATCCTGGAGAGGCTGTTTTTCCTTCTGAAGGCTCTTTTTCAAAAAACACACCAATAGTTGCAGCATCAGAACCAAAAGCACTTGTAATTCTTGAAGCCAAACCAAAACCAGTTGAAGCACCAATAACTAATACTCGTTTAGGCCCGTTGATTTTACCTTTCGATTTTACATATTCAATTTGATTTTTTACATTTTGTTCGCAACCTTTTGGATGAGCTGTCAAACAAATAAATCCTCGCATTCTTGGTTCTATAATCATGATATTCTATTTTTAGAATTGGTTTGTTGTCGTTTAAAATGGAAAACAAAAGTACTTTAAAAAATTAATTCAACAAAGCTTTTGCGTGTTGTAAAGCCGAATCTGTAATTTCTTTTCCAGATAACATTTCTGCTATTTGTTGGATTCTTTCTTCTGATGTTAACAGATTTAATTCTGAAATTGTAGTTTCACCCACATTTCTTTTTGAAACTTTATAATGCGAATTCCCTTTAGCGGCAATTTGTGGTAAATGTGTAATGGCAAATACTTGCATGGTAGCACTCATTTCCTTCATGATTTCTCCCATTTTAATTGCAATTTCTCCAGAAACCCCTGTATCAATTTCATCAAAAATAATTGTTGGCAATTTGGAATAATTAGCTAAAATGGCTTTTATAGCTAACATGATGCGCGACATTTCTCCGCCTGAAGCCACTTTCTTTAATAATCCAAAACTAGTCCCTTTGTTTGCAGAAAACAGTATAACCACTTCATCTTTTCCTTTAGGATAATAAGAATTGGTATGGTTGATTTCGATTTGAAAATTGGCTTCTATCATTCCTAATTGAGCTAAAATAGCTTTAATTTTATCGATTAAAATTGGGCCTGCTTTTTTTCTATTTTCAAAAATAGCTTGAGCCAATTCATCAACTTTGGCTTGTTTCGAATTTAATTTGGATTCTAATTTATTGATAGCGCCATCCAAATCATCAACACGAATTACTTTAGCATCTAATTCGTTTTGAATTACTAATAACTCGGCAATGGTTTGTACTTGATGCTTCTTTTGTAAATTATAGATGGTTTGCAGTTTAGTATTCACCAATTCTAATCGCTCAGGATCGGCTAAGATTTTCTCGTTGCTTTGTTCGCATTCTGAAATAATATCTTCAACTTCAAGTAAACAACTTGTCAAACGCTCTAAGAATTGCGCATTTTGATTTGAAAAACCAGCTATTTTTTGAAGTGCAATTTTAATTTCTTTCAAATTTACTAAGGCGCCAACTTGCTCTTCATTGGCAAAAGCTAAAATTCGTTCGAAATTTTCTTTTATGAATTCAACATTACTTAATTGCTCTAATTCTTGCTCTAACGCTTCTTGCTCGCCATCAATTAAGTTGGCTGCTAAAAGTTCGTTCAACAAAAAAGAATTGTACTCATACTCTTTCACTAAAGCCTCTTTTTCCGAAATCAATTGTTTCAACTCTTTTTGAGTCGATTTGAAATCAGTCAATGCCTTTTTATATGAATTTACAGATTCGCCATTATTAGCAACCGCATCTAAAATATCAATTTGATAGTTTTCTTCCGCAAGTTCTTGGGTTTGATGTTGGGAATGAATATCTAACAACATTTCTCCTAGTTCCTGAAGTTCTTGAAGATTTACTGGACTATCATTAACAAATGCTCGAGATTTTCCTGAAGGCAAAATTTCTCTTCTAATAATGGTTTTATCTTCATAATCCATATCATTATCTTCAAAAAAAGATTGAAGATTATAATTAGAAACAGCAAATTGTGCTTCAATTATACACTTTTGTTCTTTATCTTTTAGTGAAGTCAAATCAGCTCTTTTTCCCAATACCAAACCTAAAGCACCGAGAAGGATCGATTTTCCTGCACCGGTTTCTCCTGTAATAACAGAAAACTGATTGGAAAAATCAGTTTCAAGCGATTCGATTAACGCATAATTTTTAATGGAAAGTGAAAGCAACATAAACAATTTATTAAAAATAATGTTCTATCTAATTCTATTCCACTTTTGAGAATTTAATGGAGATATTTTATTCAAAGTTTCTAGCAATTTAACATTGTCAACTTGTGGTCCTCCAGAAAACATTGCTACTAATTCATCGACTTTTGCATCAAAAAATGTTCGCACCAACAATGAATTAGGTCTAGTTTTTTGAATTTCTGCTAAAGTTTGTATTGAATTTGATATATTTTCTTTCCCTTTTTTTACATCTTCACTCATCGTATCTAAACCTAATCTATGATATTCATACATCGCTTTTCTATACGGTAAAAAAGTAGTTGCTAACATATCTGAAACTAAAAAATAACGATTATTATTACTACCTTCAGATTGCGACCAACCTTTATACCCACTAGGTTGTGCTAAATTAACAATATTTGAAGCCGCTTCTAAATATTTTGTTCCTCCATTTAAAGCAAAAGAATCCATATCTAAACCAATAATCATATTGGCATAAAAAGCTAAAACCGCTACTAAATTGGAATTAAAAGAATTTTGGTCATAAACCATAGCTTCAAATTCTATGAAACGAAAAGTAAAATTTTTATCATTGATATTCAATATCGGTGAAGAAAAATTAGAGTTATATATAGGTCTTGAAGATTGTACTTGCAAGGTAGCTTCAAAGGTATTTGAACCATAAGAAGTTACATTTATAAAGAAGTTACAATCGATTTTTTCAACATCTGTAAATTCTTTAGTTGTCCATTTTGTAGTATTCAAAAATTCTTTTACTTGCGTTTCTAAGTTTTTGAACAATTGTGGATTTCCATTTGCAACTTGCTGAAAATTAACAGAAACTGTTGCATTTAGTTCTTGAGAAAATACATTTACAAATGAAAATAAAAAATATATAATAAGTATTGTCTTACGCATTATAAAATTGAATTACCTTGTTAATAATATCTTGAGCTACTTCTTCTTTAGATTTCAACTCTTTTGGTTCTATATCAAAATTTTTTGAAATAAAAGTGACTTTGTTTGTAGGTTGTCCAAAACCTGCACCTTCATCATTCAATGAATTTAATACTATCAAATCTAAGTTTTTTTTCTGAATTTTTTGCTTTGCATGTTCAATTTCATTTTCTGTTTCTAATGCAAAACCAATTAAAAACTGATGTTTCTTTAATTCACCAAGAGAGGCTAAAATATCTTTTGTTTTTTCTAGCTCTATAAATAACGTTGATTCTTTCTTTTTTATTTTCTGATTGGCAACATTTTTTGGACGATAATCCGCTACTGCGGCGGCTGCAATAGCAACATCTACTTCATTGTAATACTCATGACATGCATTATACATTTGTTCTGCCGATTTAACTCGAATCAATTTAATCGAAGAATTTTGCAAGTTTAAATGAGTTGGTCCTGATATCAAAATTACTTCAGCCCCTTTATTTGCCGCTTCATTAGCGATATCAAATCCCATTTTTCCTGAGGAATGATTTCCAATAAAACGTACAGGATCAATAGATTCATAGGTTGGACCTGCCGTAATTAGAATTCTTTTATTTTTTAATGGCAATTTTAAAGCCAAATCGTTTTCTAAGAAATCAACAATATTTTCAGGCTCTGCCATTCTTCCTTCTCCAACTAAACCACTTGCTAATTCACCCTTTTCAGCAGGAATCATAATATTACCAAATGATTTTAATTTATGGAAACTATCTAAAGTTGAAGGATGCTTATACATATCCAAATCCATTGCAGGAGCAAAATAAACTGGACATTTGGCAGAAAGATAAGTAGCTATTAACAAATTATCACAATTACCATTAGCCATTTTGGAGAGCGTATTTGCTGTTGCTGGTGCAATTAGCATTAAATCTGCCCATAAACCTAATTCAACATGGTTATTCCATTCCCCATTTCCTTCTTCTTCATTGTAGAATGTTGAATAAACTGGGTTTTTAGAAAGCGTTGCTAAAGTAAGTGGTGTAACAAAATGCAAAGAAGCAGGCGACATTACAACTTGTACTTGTGCACCTGCTTTTATAAGTAATCTAACCAAATTGGCTGTTTTGTAAGCAGCTATACCACCAGATATACCTAGCAAGATTTTTTTACCGCTTAAAACAGACATAATGATTATTTTGCGTCTCTGTAATAGATCTTACCTTCTTCCCACTCTTGCACTGCTAACGCATGTGGTTTTGGTAATTTTTCATAGAATTTTGAAACTTCAATTTGCTCTTTGTTTTCAAAAATTTCCTCTAAACTATCATTATAAGTAGCAAACTCTTCTAATTTTTCAATCAATTCTTTTTTAATTTCAGTATTGATTTGATTAGCGCGTTTTGCCATAATAGTAATCGCTTCATAAATGTTTCCAGTAGGCTCTTCTAATTTGCTTTTATTGTAAGTAATTGTGTTTACTGGAGCATTTGTTTTCTTTAAATCCATGATTTACTTTTATTTAGAAAATTGTTTTAATTCTTGTTCTATATCCGCTAAAATTTTATCAGCTTCTTCTTTAAATATGGAGTTTGGTCTAAACTTTAACAAACTATTATATAAAGTTTTAGCGGCATTATAACGTTCCTCTTTTTTTGCTTGAATACTATTTTTTGCATATCTATATGCCGTATCAAATCTCAAAAACATAGCTTCTTCTTTGTATTGAGTTCCAGGAAAATCAGCAATAAAATTTTCCAAAGTTTTTAAAGCTGCATTATATTCTAATCTATAATCTGCAATTTTATGATACTGTTTTGCAATTTCAAATGCCTTTTTCTCTAATTTTTCTCGCAACTCTTTAACGTAAGCATTTGCTTTAGGCAAATACTCTGAATCTGGATAATTATCAATAAAGCGTTGAAGTTTTTCTAATGCCTTATCTGTATCTGTTTGATCAAGACTGTAGGTAGGAGATAATCTGTAAAAACATTCAGATGCTAAAAAACTAGCTTCTTCTCTTTTATCGCTTTTAGGATATGATACAGCAAAATTCTCAAATTGATAACCTGCTAAATAATACTGCTTTGTATTGTATAGCGATTTTGAATAATTATAAAATAATATTTCTGATGTAGGTTTACCTTTGTAAGCAGGGGCTACCTGTTCATACAAACGTAGTGCTTTATCAAATTTATTTCTTTCATACATTCTATTTGCAACTTGTGCTTTCAATTCCACATCATCTGACTTTAATGCCTTTTGATAAGGACTACATGAGACCAATAAAATGGCTAGTGAAAGAAAACTTAAAAATTTATTCATTTGGCTTTACATTATTATTTTATAAACATCAAAAAGATGTCTCCTAAAAAAGCAACTGCAAATTTAGGCATTATTTAATTACTATAAAAATCTTTTTTTTAACTTAATTTTCTTGTAAAATTATGCAATCTTGTTGCTAAATCTTGATTTACATTTACAAGTGGTAATCGTACTGTATTCTCGGACAATCCTAATGCTTTAAAGACTTCTTTAATTCCTCCAGGGTTTCCTTGCTCAAAAATCATATCAATACTATCTGCCAATAAATAGTGTAATTTATAGGCTTCATCCACTTTTCTTTGCAATCCTAAACGAACCATTTCTGAGAATTCCTTTGGAAAACCTTCACCAATTACCGAAATCACTCCTGCTCCACCCGCTAAAACCATTGGTAATGTAATCATATCATCGCCTGAAATCACTAAAAATCCTTCTGGTTTTGTTTGGATTAATTTCATTGCTTGAACGATATCTCCAGCAGCTTCTTTGATTCCGATTACATTTTTAAAATCATTTGCAATTCGGATAACAGTAGATGGCAACATATTACTTGCTGTTCTTCCTGGCACATTATATAAAATTACTGGAATTGGAGACGCTTCTGCAACTGCTTTAAAATGTTGGTAAATACCTTCTTGCGTTGGTTTATTATAGTAAGGCGAAACCGATAAAATCGCTGAGAAATGAGAAAAATCTCTAGTTTTCAATTCTTCAACAACTTTATGAGTGTTATTTCCTCCAACACCTAAAACCAAAGGCAATCTTCCTGCATTTGCTTTAATTATCGTATCAATAACCAATTCTTTTTCCTCTTGTGATAACGTTGCCGATTCTGCTGTTGTTCCTAAAACTACCAAATACTCTACTCCTCCTTCAATTACATGATTTACAATTCGCGTTAAAGCTTCTACATCAACCGAAAAATCTTTTTTAAATGGCGTAACTAAAGCAACACCTGTACCAATAAATGATTGCATTTTTTATATTTTATTTAAAATTTTCAAATACTTAAACAATTCTAAAACGAACTCATTAAAATCTTCAACAAGCGTTTTTATAATAAAATGATTGACTCTTTTGTCAACGGTATCAAATCCTACTTTAAATTTCGCTTTTGATTTGGTTGAAAGCAATAAAAGTCCGCTTTTATTAACATCGTAATAATTGATTAACAAATCAAAAGGCGTTTCAATAAAATCATTTACTTCTTTTTTATCAATTTCCCCAGAAATAGAAATATTCTTTAACGATAAAAAAGGTTCTGTTATTGTTTCTTTTTTCTTGATTTTATCTTTATAAATCAAAATAGAAATATTACTAGCTTGAATTCCCTGAGAAACGATTCGCTCTACTAATTGACTGGTTTCATTAAAATAAGTTTCATCAACTAAAACCCCTACAGTCAATACTTTATCATTTGAGGCAAATGTATTTAGAGCTGTTAATTTTTTAGTAACATTTTTTTTAAGAAAAAAGTTCTTTATAATATTATAAAACATAGTATTTTTACCTATTCGACAAAATTAAAAATTTAACCTTTTGTTATGCTTGTAAATGTAAAAAAGAATACGATATCTTTTGGTTTTTTTGTTATATTATTAACATTTAATCTCTTTATATCTTGTAAATCAACTTCTTCCTATCAAACTACAAAAATTGAAGGAAAAAGAATAGGTGTTACTAATGAAAAAGGTGAAAACGAATCGATACTGACCTATGTAAAACCTTTTAGTGATAACATCAACAAAGATTTGAACAGTGTTTTAGCTTATTGTCCTGAAACACAAGACAAAAGTAAAGGAACGTGGCAATCGAATATCGGAAATTTATTAGCCGAAATTACTTTTGAACTTGGAAATCCAATTTTTCAAAAAAGAGAAAATAAATCGATTGATGTTTGTTTGCTTAATCATGGCGGTATCAGAGCTGTCATTCCAAAAGGTGATGTAACCACAAGAACTGCTTTTGAAGTGATGCCTTTTGAAAATAGTTTGTTCATTGTGGGATTAAATGGAAAAGAAATCAAAACCTTAGCCGAATACATCATAAAAGAAAAGAAGCCTCATCCTTTATACGGAATGAAAATTTATATTAATAAGTCAACTTCAGCAATAAATAAGATTGAAATTAACAATCAACCTTTAGATGAAAATCGAATTTATTATGTAGGAACTTCTGATTATTTAGCGAATGGAGGCGATAATATGACGTTTTTTAAAGATAGTAAAATCAAATTTGACATGGAATACAAGCTTAGAAATATGATGATTGATTATTTCAAGAAAGTAGATACAATTCCAAACATTACAACAGAAAAAATAATTTTAGAATAATACTTAGAGCTATGAAGAGAAGAGATTTTATCCAAAAAACAGCTGCGAGTTCAGCTCTACTTGGTTTATCAGGAGTGAGTTTGAGTAGCTTTTCTACTATTGAAACCAAAAAAATTACCATTTTACATACGAATGATACACACAGTCATATAGATCCTTTTCCTGCAGATCATCCTAAAAATCCAAACATGGGTGGTGCTGCCAGAAGAGCTGCTATCATTGAAAGCATTCGAAAAGAAGAAAAAAACGTACTATTATTAGATGCTGGTGATATTTTTCAAGGAACTCCATATTTTAATTATTATGGTGGCGAATTGGAATTCAAACTAATGAGCATGATGCAATATGATGTGGCAACCATGGGAAATCACGATTTTGACAACGGAATTGATGGTTTTTATGCCCAATTACCTCACGCAAAATTCGATTTTGTATCAGCTAATTATGACTTTAAAAACACGGTTTTGAATGATATTGTAAAACCTTATAAAATCATAATCAAAGACGGTATTAAAATTGGAATTTTTGGATTAGGCGTTCAATTAGACGGACTTGTTGACAAAAAACTTTATAAAGAAACAGTTTATAACGATCCTATAGAAGTAGCACAAGACATGACGCGAATTTTAAAAGAAGAAAAGAAATGTGATTTGGTTATTTGTTTATCTCACTTGGGATTCAAATACAAAGATGAACCAGAAAAGCCAAGCGATATTGTTTTAGCTAGAAAAACTAATAATATTGATTTAATTATTGGCGGTCACACACATACCTTTTTAGACAAACCTGTTATTGAAAAAAATAGTGAAGGGAAAGAAGTTTTAATTAATCAAGTGGGATGTTTTGGAATTAATTTAGGACGAATAGATTTTTATTTATCAAATGAAACAAGTCATAACAATAAAACAAAAAATATTATCATTTGATACGCTCACTTTTAATTAAAAATTTTAACAAAAAATAATAAACAGGAATTTCTTTTAAAATAGCTATATAGACAAATAATTGATTACTAATGTAATCAATATAGCACAATGAATAAATCTAAAAATACTTTGATATCTTTTTCACCTATTGAATTCTCAGCAAAAAAAGAGCAAATGTTATACTTGGAATAATGATTGAATTAAATAATTATAGCTTTTGAATTCTGTAAAAATAAAGATACAAAACATACAATATTAAATATATTATAAAGCTACATTAGAATCAATTATCTTTATTTTGATGCTTTCAAACTATTTGGTTTACTATACATTCTAAATTTAGTTCTGTAAATAAAATAACTTATATAACAAAAAAAAGAAAGCTCCTGAGTTATAACATTAATCATTTTTAAGGCTAACAAATCAGGAATTTTTTTTGAAAAAACATAAAATAAATCTGAAATTAAAAAACAGCCAACCATAAAACCTGTATAAAGAATAGTTCTGTTAGAATAATTAATTAGCATAACAAAAGCTAAAATCCCCATAAATAATAACAAAGTTGCAAAAACAGCATAGATAAAAAATTCTAAACTATTATCTTCAATCATTATTAATACATTAATAAACAAATACAGTAAAAGCATTACAATTATGTAGAAAGAAAATGTATTTAACTTTATTTTTTTCTCTTTTAAATAATAAAGTAAATCATGAGCTATGTAGTATAGAACAAAAAAATAAGGGATTAATAAAAAAACAAGGCCTACAATATTAAAATCATCTCTATTTATAACATGCAAAATTTCACCTATAAAAAAAGATACAACTGAAAAAGTAAACAAATAATCAATTTTACCTCTAACACTAATATAATAGAAATAATAAATCGATGGAATAATAATAGGCTTACTAAATAGTTCCAAATTATCACTTCCAATTAATACAGCAAATACATATAAAATACTAGCTATAAAATATAGAATTAAAACCGAATTTACTTTAAACATCTATCATTTGTTTGAAATCTAATTCTGATATAATTGCAATTTTTAATTGATTTGCTTTTTCTAGTTTGGATGGTCCCATATTATCTCCAGCAATGACATAATCAGTTTTTGACGAGATAGAACTCCCTACTTTTCCTCCATTATCTTCAATGGCTTTTTTCAGTTCGTCTCTCGAATAAATTTCAAAAACTCCTGATACAACAAAGGTTTTACCTTTTAAATTTTCAGAAAGTAAAACATCATCATCTCCAGATTCCAATTGAACCCCAAAACTCTTAAGTCTATCAATAATACGAATATTTTCTTGATTTTCAAAGAATTGTACGACACTCTGTGCAATTTTATCGCCAATCTCATCTACCAAAATCAAATCCATGATACTCGCTTGCGCAATTGCATCAATAGATTTGTAATGTTTCGCTAATTTTTTTGCAACCGTTTCACCCACATATCGAATTCCTAAAGCATATAAAACGCGCTCAAATGGAATGGCTTTCGATTTTTCAATTCCGTTAATCAAGTTCTCAGCAGATTTTTCAGCCATTCGTTCTAACGGAATGATTTGTTCCTTTTTGAGTTCGTATAAATCGGCATAATTGGTTACCAAACCAGCATTGAATAACAAAGCAACCGTTTCTCCTCCTAAACCATCAATATCCATGGCTTTTCGGGTGATGAAATGTTGAATTCTCCCAATAATCTGCGGTGGACAACCATAGAAATTTGGACAAAAATGATTCGCTTCGCCTTCGCTTCTAACCAATTCCGTTTGACATTCTGGACAATGCGTAATGTATTTTGTTGGCTCCATTTGATTTCCTCTTTGAGCAACCGCAATAATTTTCGGGATAATTTCACCTCCTTTTTCTACAAAAACTTCATCGCCAATTCTAATATCTAATTTTTCAATTTGGTCGGCATTGTGTAACGAAGCACGTTTAACAATTGTTCCTGCTAATTGCACGGGTTCTAAATTCGCAACAGGTGTAATCGCTCCAGTTCGACCAACTTGATACGAAATCGAATTTAATTTCGTAGTTACTTGTTCGGCTTTAAATTTATAAGCCATTGCCCAACGTGGTGATTTTGCAGTATAACCTAATTCCTCTTGATGTTGTAGATTATTAACTTTAATTACTACTCCATCCGTTTCATAGGGCAAATCGTGGCGGTGTTTATCCCAATAATTGATATACTCAAAAACTTCGTTTAGATTTTTAGCTAGTTTGGATTGCGTCGGAACTTTAAATCCCCAATCTCTAGCTTTTTGCAATCCTTCAAATTGGGTTTTAAATGGTAAATTATTTCCAATAACGAAGTACAACAAACAATCTAATGGTCGCTTGGCAACTTCAGCACTGTCTTGTAATTTTAAACTTCCCGAAGCGGTGTTTCTTGGATTGGAATAGGGCGTTTCACCAATTTCAATTAATTCTTGATTCATTTTTTCAAATCCGGCAAACGGAAGAATGATTTCTCCACGAATGTCAAATTTTTCAGGGAAATCACCTTTCAAATGAATAGGAACTGCTTTTATCGTTTTGATATTATTAGTGACATCATCGCCTTGAAAACCATCGCCACGTGTAACTGCACGAACTAAACGACCATTTTCGTAACTAATACTGATTGATGCTCCATCGTATTTTAATTCGCAAGTATACTCTAAAGGAACATCGCCTAAAACCTTTTGAATTCGGGTTTCCCAGTCTTGTAAATCTTCAATGGAATAAGAATTATCCAACGAATACATGCGATATTCATGCTTCACCGTTTCAAAATTCTTCGTAACCATTCCTCCTACTCTTTGAGTGGGTGAATTTTCATCAAAAAACTCAGGATGTTGTACTTCTAAATCTTGTAATTGTTTTAGCTTTTGATCAAATTCAAAATCAGAAATGGTAGGTTTATCTAAAACATAATAATTGTAATTATGCTGATTTAATTCGTCTCTTAAATTCTTAATAGTATCTAAAACGCTCATAAATTATGTATTGATTAGGCTTTCTAATTTGGTAAATAATTCTCCTTTACTGATGATTCCACCTTGCTTGATAATCTCAAACAACGATTCGTTTCTGTTTTCTGATAAATCTTTCTTTCCTCTTGTAATTTCAACATCATCAGAAAATAAGTTTTCAGATAACCAATGAATTCCATCAGCAGAAACAAAATCAATTTGTGGATTATTGGTTTTTATTACGAAAGAGAAAACCGCATTTTGCATACATTTAAAAAGAAAAATGTAGTTTTTAGAAAAATGATCTATATGCGTAACATTCGTCAATGCTTTTTCCCAAATCATATCAGAGAAAATATCGATTTCTTGTTCGGCAATGTGAGGTTTGTTTTGCTTAATGTCATCCCATTCCTTTTTATCAATTGATTGTGTAGCTAAAAAAGTAATGAATTCTGGATGTAATTCTTCTAATTGTTCTTTGGTTAATCTTGCGTATTTCATAAAGTAAAGATAAAAAAAAAGCCCCGATAAAATCGGAGCTAATTTATATTTTAAGAAAAATTATGCTTTTTCACCTACGATTTCGTATGGTAACTCAACGATAACATCTCTGTGTAATCTAACTGATGCAGTATATTTACCTACACGTTTTACTACACCACTAGTGATGAATTTTTTCTCAATTGAATGACCGTTAGCTTCTAATGCTTCCACAATGTTAGCACTAGTAACTGAACCAAACAATTTATCACCACCTGCTTTAGCAGTAATTTTAATTTCTAAAGCTTTTAAAGCTTCAGCTAAAGATTTTGCATCAGCAACTAATTTAGCTTCTTTGTGAGCTTTTTGCTTTAAGTTTTCAGCTAAAACTTTTTTCGCTGATGGAGTTGCTAAAATAGCAAAACCTTGAGGAATTAAATAATTACGACCATAACCGTTTTTAACTGTTACTACGTCATCTTTAAATCCTAAATTTTGAACGTCTTGTTTTAAGATAAGTTCCATGTTGTTGTCCTTTTAATTAGAAGTTAGCTCACCAACGGCGAAGCAACAACTATTTGTTAATTATTATTTTAATAAATCGGCCACGTATGGCATTAAAGCTAAGTGACGAGCTCTTTTAACAGCTACAGAAACTTTTCTTTGGTATTTTAATGAAGTACCTGTTAAACGTCTTGGTAAAATTTTACCTTGTTCGTTAACAAATTTCAATAAAAAGTCTGCGTCTTTGTAATCAATATATTTAATACCTGATTTTTTAAAACGGCAATATTTTTTAGTTTTGTTTGTATCTATGTTCAAAGGCGTAAGATATCTGATATCTCCGTCTTTTTTTCCTTTTGCAGATTGCTCTAAAGTAGACATAATTAGTTAGTTTTAGATTTTAATTTAGCTCTTCTTCTTTCAGCCCAAGCTACAGCATGCTTATCTAAAGACACTGTTAAGAAACGCATAACTCTTTCATCACGACGGAATTCAGTTTCAAATGCTGCAATAATATTAGCAGGTGCTTTGAATTCGAATAAGTGATAAAATCCACTTTTTTTGTTTTGAATTTCGTAAGCTAATTTTTTTAAGCCCCAATCTTCTTTCGATACCATCTCAGACCCTTTAGAAGTAAGAAAATCTTCAAACTTGCTTACTGTTTCCTTTATCTGCTGTTCAGATAAAACGGGATTCAAGATGAAAACAGTTTCATAATGATTCATAATTTCTATATTTATTGTTATAAAATTGGGTGCAAAAATAATACTTTTTTATATTTATCAATACATTTTTTACTATTTTTTTATAGCAAAAGTTGTCAGATGTAAAATATTTTATTATTTTTATCGGTATTATTAAAATTCAAGCCCCATGAAATTGAATTGCATAGTTGTAGATGATAGTTCGATTCAAAGAATGATAATCACAAAATTAGTAAACGAATCAACATTATTAAATTTAGTTGACGATTTCGCAAATGCTCTTGAAGCTAAAAATTGCATTAATAACAACCCAATAGATCTTATCTTTTTAGATATTGAAATGCCGTTGATTAATGGATTCGACCTATTAGACGGACTTAAAAAAAAGCCACAAATTATTTTTATTACTTCAAAATCTGATTATGCAATGAAAGCATTCGATTATGAAGCTACCGATTTTCTTCAAAAACCAATCTCTAAAGAACGTTTTGTTAAAGCTGTAAAAAAAGCTAGCGAATTACATAATTTACGAAATGAATTACATGAAGATAATGGTGAAAGTATTGTTATAAAAAGTAATTTAAAAAAGTTAAAAGTTTACGTATCTAAAATAAAGTGGATTGAAGCTTATGGTGATTACATTAAAATAGTTACTGATGACGAAAGTCATCTTGTACTATCTACTATGAAAAATTTCGAAAAAGAACTTCCAGCAAATAAATTTATTAGAGTTCACAAGTCATATATTATAAATTTAGATCGAGTTGAGAAATTCAACAGTAAGTTTGCGGAAATTGGAACTACAAAAATCCCTTTAAGTAGAAATAAAAAAGAAGAGATTGTTAAAGCAATTGAAAAAGCTTAATAAACATCAACATCTACTTTTATTTTAATAGAACGATATTGCGGAACTGCTTCAAAACTCATGAGCACTTTCGCAATATTTTTTTTGGTATTACCCAAATGCTTCTGAACTGGAATTTTAACCATAATCGTTCGAATATATTCGTTACGAATTCTATTTACAACTGGTTCTTCTGGACCTAAAACAGGCATATCTAAATTTTGAGATAACACATTATACAACCATATCGAACCTTCTTTCAATTTATCAAAATCGCGATGCTTTAATGTAAGTTTTACTAATCGGAAAAAAGGAGGATATTTGAAATTTTGGCGTTCGTAAATTTGTTCTTTATACATTCCTATAAAATCATTACCCAAAACTTGTTGAATGGTATTATGATACGGATTATAGGTTTGAATAACTACTTTTCCTTTTTTCTCCGAACGCCCTGCCCTTCCCGAAACTTGCAACATCATTTGATACGCTCTTTCATAAGCTCGGAAATTAGGTTGATTCAATAAATTATCAGCATTTAAAATTCCAACTAAAGTTACATTATCAAAATCTAAACCTTTGGCCAACATTTGAGTTCCTACCAAAACATCAATTTCTCTATTTTTGAAGGAATCGATAATTTTTTCGAAGCCAAATTTTCCTCGAGTGGTATCTTGATCCATTCTTCCTATATTTTTATCTGGAAAAAGGGTTTTCAATTCCATTTCAATTTGTTCCGTTCCGAAACCTTTCGAAGTAACATCAACCGATTGACAACTATGACAATGTGTTGGATTTGCAATCGAATGCCCACAATAATGGCAACGCAATTGATTTTTGAATTTATAATAGGTCAAACTCACATCGCAACTTGGACAATGCGGCACATGACCACACGTCATACATTCCACATAAGGCGAAAATCCTCTGCGGTTTTGAAATAAAATAACTTGTTCGCCTTTTGACAAGGTTTCGGTGATTTCCTCCAACAATTCATCAGAAAAATGCCCAGACATTTTCTTTCTGAAATATTTATCCTTTAAATCGACCAATTTGATTTCAGGCAAAACAACGTTTCCATAGCGCACTTTTAATTCGGTTAAACCGTACTTATTTGATTGCACATTATAATAGGTTTCCAAAGATGGAGTTGCACTTCCCAAAACCACTTTTGCTCCGTGCTGCTTTGCTAAAACTATAGCAGCATCGCGGGCATGATATCGTGGCGCTGGATCATGTTGTTTAAAGGTTTGCTCGTGTTCTTCATCTACAATAATACATCCTAAATTGGAAAAAGGAAGAAATAAAGCACTTCGAACACCAATAACCACTTTCGCTTTAGGTGAATTTTCCAAAACTTGATTCCAGACTTCAATGCGCTCGTTATTGGTATATTTCGAATGAAAAACCGCGACTTCATTTCCGAAATAAGCGGTTAATCGTTGTACTAATTGTGTGGTTAGAGCGATTTCTGGCAACAAAAACAAAACTTGCTTTCCTTCCTTAATATACTGTTCTAAAAGTTTGATATAAATTTCGGTTTTACCAGAAGCGGTGACGCCGTGTAATAAATTCACATCAAAGGTTTTGAAATTTTCTTGAATACTATCAAAAGCTGCTTGTTGGGCTTCACTTAACGTGAATTGATTATCCTCTTCTTTATCGAATGCAACTCTATCTTGTGCAATGAAATATTCTTCGAAAATCGTTTTATCTACCAAAGATTTTACAATTGCAGCAGAACTTCCTGAAGTTTCAATTAGTTTTTTTACTGAAATTGGTGCTTTTTCACGAGCTTGTAATTGGAAATAATGTAAAACCAATTCGCGTTGTTTTTTGGCTTTAGATAAAACCTCTAACAACTCTGCCAATTGTTCTTGTTGTAAAAAAGATTCATGCAATTTGATGTAGCGGACTAACTTCGGTTTGTATTGCTCCGAAATTTCTTCTTGTAATACTAATGCGCCTTTCACCAATAATCGATTAATGATTGGGAAAACCGTTTTCTTTCCCAAAATTTTAATCACATCTTGAACCGTAATCGAAGATTGGCTTTTTAAAGCTTCTAAAATTAGATATTCATCATCTTTAAGTTCATCCGAATCGATTTCGGAATTTTCTTTTGCTGAAATAATGGTTTCACTTTCCAAAATATATCCAGAAGGCAATGCACTTCGAAATACTTCACCAAGCGAACACATATAATAAGACGAAATCCATTTCCAGTGCTCAATTTGGTGTGAATTCACAACTGGTTTTTCATCTAAAATTTGATGAATTTCTTTTGCTTCATATAATTGAGGAGGCGTATTTGTTTTATCTAACACCAAAGCCGTATAAATCTTCGTTTTTCCAAAAGGAACTGCCACTCGCATTCCAATATGAATGTAGTGAAATTCTGCTTCCGAAACCTGATAAGTAAAGGTTTTAGAAACTGCTAAAGGTAAAACGACTTCGATAAAATACAGCATAGAACAAATATAGTTGGAAAAAGAGAATAGAGAAAAGAAAAAAGAGAAAAGATGTTTGAAAGATGGAAGTTGGAAGCTCGAAGATGGAAGTTTTGTTTACAAAAAAAGCGTCCTCAATTGAGAATGCTTCTGTTTGTATTTTTATGATTAAGATTATTTCCCTAACATTTCGTCTTTTAAGTCTTTATCAGCAGGTTTGTCGCATAACCAGATTCCGAATAAAGCTTTTTTGAAATCGTGACCATCAATACTTCCTTTTTTAGTTCCGTTTTTATAAACTACAACTCCTTCATTTGGAACATTCATAATGATAAAAACATCCCCTTTTTTAATTTCTTCTTTAAAAAAGCCTTTGAATTTATCGATTTTTGCTTTTAATGGAGCAGTTTTCTTTCCTGTAGCATTTTCGAAACCTTCATTAATAGCCGAAATCATTTTATCAGAGGTAATTAAACCTGATACAATGTTTAATTTAATGGCAGCTCCTTCTTTGCTGTTCATAATTTCGTTGGCATTAGTACTCTTTTTTTCTAAATACAAAGCACCCACGTACATGTCCATAAACATTTTAACACGAGTTCCAGCTCCATTTAAAACTAAAGATTGACCTTCTAAATTTAATTTCGCATCAACTTTAACTCCTGAAACTGTTTTTTGTGCATTTACTGTAAACACAGTTACAATCAACATTAAAAATGTAATCACTTGTTTTCTCATAATCTAATTTTTTAAGTTTGGTTAAATATATAAATTTTTTCTTTTCAATTTTGAAATTGTTGCATTTAATTCGAAACCTAGTAACAAAACCATGCAGTTTATCCAAATATAAAACATCAGTACAAGAAGCGTACCAATTGAACCATAGAGCTCGTTGTACTTAGCAAATTTAGTTACATAAATTCCAAAAATATAAGAAGACAATATTATTAAAATTGTGGTAAATACAGCACCATAGCTAATAAAAGATATAGAAGAAGTTTCTTTTGCTCCGAATTTATATAGTATGGAAGTAGTAATTAAAATCATTAAAAGAATGAATCCGTATCTACTCCATTCAATTAATGCTATATCCGTTACTTCTCCAAAAAGATTAATTTTTTGAATCATTACTTCAGCAACTACAATCGCAGCAACCGTGATTAGCAAAATCATCGACAACACTAAAGAAATGGCTAATGAAATAAAATATTGTCTGAAAAAACCTCTGGTAATAGTAATGTGGGCCGACATTTCAAATCCGCCTAAAATGGCATTAATTCCGTTAGTCATCAACAAAATAGACAAAATAAAACCTGATGAAAGTAAGCCTTGGTGACTAGTTTCCATAATATCTTTCAAAATAGCTTCAATAGCTTCGTAAGTATTGGGTGGAACTCCTTCTTCCACAAACTCTAAAAAATCGGCTTGGAAATTTTCCAAAGGGATAAACGGAATTAAATTCAAGATAAATAAAGCAAAAGGAAATAACGCCATAAAGAAACTGAACGCAATGGCACTCGCTCTATATGAAAAAGCACCTTTGAAAATTCCCAAAACATAAAGCTCTAAAATATCATAAAGCGATAAACCTTCTAACGTTTTTAGTTTTATGGCTTTTGTAAGCGAAACTAATTGCTTTACAACTGGGATTTTATTGAGTTTATTTTCTATTTCTTCCGACATACATTATATCGCTTTTAAACTTAAATCCATATTATAAACCGAATGCGTTAATGCACCAGAAGAAATATAATTCACACCACACTCCGCATAATGTCGAATGGTTTTCTCATTGATATTCCCAGAAGATTCTGTCATACATTGATTACCTATCACAGCTACTGCTTTCTTTGTAGTTTCGTAATCGAAATTGTCTAATAAAATTCGGTAAACGCCACCAGCAGCTAAAATTTTTTGCACTTCATCTAAATCTCTTGCTTCAACAATAATTTTCAAATCTTTGTTATTATCAATTAAATATTGTTTTGTTTTAGCTATAGCTTGCGGAATTCCACCAGCAAAATCAATATGATTATCCTTTAACATAATCATATCATATAAGGCAAAACGATGATTTTCACCACCACCAATTTTTACTGCCCATTTTTCAATAGCACGAATTCCAGGTGTGGTTTTTCTAGTATCTAAAATTTTAGTTTTTGTGCCTTCCAACAAATTAACAAACATTTTAGTTTTTGTAGCGATAGCGCTCATACGTTGCATTGAATTCAACACTAAACGTTCGGCTTTTAAAATAGACTGTGAACTTCCAGAAACATGAAACACTACATCGCCCTGTTTTACTTTTTCACCATCATTGATAAAGGTTTCCACTTTCATGTCTTTATCCACGTAATGAAAAATCATTTTGGCAAATTCTACTCCAGCAATAATTCCCTCATCTTTAACTAATAACTTCGCTTTTCCTTGTGCTGAAGCTGGAATACAAGCTAACGAACTATGGTCGCCATCTCCAACATCTTCGCGAATGGCATTGCTAATGATTAATTCTAATTCTTTTTGAAATTGCGCTTCTGAAATCATGTTTTGTAAATTGAATTGCTAATGTAAGAAATCCTTTGAAGTTTAAAAAATATTGAGCGCGTAAAAAACAAAAAACTCCCAGATAAATCTGAGAGTTTCTTTATGATTGAATTTAAAATTCGATTAAGATAAAGCTGCTTTTACTTGATCAGCTGCTTCTTGGAATTGTACTGCAGATAAAATTGGCATACCAGAATTATCGATTAATTCTTTAGCAATTTCTGCATTTGTTCCTTGTAAACGAACGATGATTGGCACTTTAATAGCGTCACCCATGTTTTTGTAAGCATCAACAACACCTTGAGCAACACGATCACAACGAACGATACCACCAAAAATGTTAATTAAAATAGCTTTTACGTTAGGATCTTTTAAGATGATACGGAAAGCAGTTTCCACACGTTTCGCATCAGCAGTTCCACCTACGTCTAAGAAGTTAGCTGGCTCAAAACCTGCATACTTAATTAAATCCATAGTAGCCATTGCTAAACCAGCTCCGTTTACCATACAACCTACAGTTCCATCTAAATCAACGTAGTTTAACCCTACTTCTTTAGCTTCTACTTCGATTGGGTTTTCTTCTCTAACGTCTCTCATTTCAGCATATTTTGCTTGTCTGAATAAAGCGTTATCGTCGATATTTACTTTAGCATCAACTGCTAAGATTTTGTTATCCGATGTTTTTAATACTGGGTTGATTTCAAACATTGAAGAATCAGAACCGATATACGCTTTGTATAAAGCATCGATAAATTTCACCATTTCTTTGAAAGCCTCACCAGACAAACCTAGATTGAAAGCAATTTTTCTAGCTTGGAAACCTTGTAATCCATAAGCAGGATCAATTTCTTCTGTAAAAATTAAGTGTGGTGTGTGCTCAGCAACTTCTTCGATATCCATTCCACCTTCAGTAGAATACATAATCATATTACGTCCTGTAGCTCTGTTTAATAAAACCGAAACATAGAATTCAGAAGTTTCACTTTCACCAGGATAATAAACGTCCTCAGCAATTAATACTTTGTGAACTGTTTTTCCTTCTGGTGGAGTTTGTGGTGTAATTAACTGCATTCCGATGATTTGCTCAGAAATTTCAGTTACTTGGTCTAAGTTTTTAGCTAACTTAACTCCTCCACCTTTTCCTCTACCTCCAGCATGGATTTGTGCTTTTACTACGTACCAACTTGTACCTGTTTCAGCAGTTAATTGTTTTGCTGCAGCTACCGCCTCAACTGGATTGTTTGCAACAATACCACGTTGAACACGTACTCCATAACTAGCTAGGATTTCTTTACCCTGATATTCGTGTATGTTCATAATTGTTATGCGTTTATCTTGTTTAAAAAAGTGCCACAAAAATAGCAAAGTAATTTTTAATGGACTAACTTTTTTTCGTTTAATTTGGGAATTTGATATACATATTCGTATTAAAACTGCAACTCTAAAAAAACACAAATGTTATAAATAAAACATTTTGTTATATATTGTTAATAATTGTTTTAAAAATTGCATAAAGTAAATATTGAATTAATTTTGCTCCAAATTAAATCAAAAATGAAACCAGAATTATTACAACAATTAGCAACAGAATTTGGAAGTCCGTTATACGTTTATGATGCGGAAAAAATTGCCTTTCAATACAACCGATTACAAAATGCATTTAGCAAAGTAGAACGTTTTAAGGTGCATTATGCCGTTAAAGCTTTATCGAATGTATCTGTTTTGAAATACTTAAAAAGTTTAGGTTCTGGATTAGATACGGTTTCTTTACAAGAAGTGCAATTGGGATTACATGCTGGTGTTGACCCAAAAGACATTATTTACACTCCAAATGGCGTTTCAATGGAAGAAATTGAAGAAGTAGCGCAACTTGGTGTTCAAATCAACATTGATAATTTATCGATTTTAGAGCAATTTGGCACGAAACATCCGAATGTACCCGTTTGTATTCGAATTAATCCCCATGTGATGGCAGGTGGAAATGCGAATATTTCGGTGGGACATATTGATAGTAAATTTGGAATTTCGATTCATCAATTGCCGCATATTTTAAGAATTATTGAAAACACGAAAATGCACATCAATGGAATCCATATGCATACGGGTTCTGATATCTTAGATGTAGAAGTGTTTTTATATGCTGCTGAAATCTTATTTGAAACCGCTAAAAATTTCCCAGAATTAGATTTTATCGATTTTGGAAGCGGATTCAAAGTACCATACAAAAAAGGAGATATTGAAACCAATGTAGAAGAATTTGGAAGAAAGTTAACGAAACGTTTTTTAGCTTTCGAAAAAGAATATGGTCGACCATTAACGCTAGCTTTTGAACCTGGAAAATTCTTGGTTAGCGAAGCAGGTTATTTCTTAGCGAAAGTAAATGTGGTAAAACAAACCACTTCAACCGTTTTTGCAGGAATTGACTCAGGATTCAATCATTTGATTCGTCCGATGCTATATGGAGCGCAACATCATATTGAAAACATTTCCAATCCAAAAGGAAAAGAACGTTACTACTCGGTAGTAGGTTATATCTGTGAGACGGACACTTTTGCAAGCAACCGAAGAATAACAGAAATTCACGAAGGTGATATTTTATGCTTCCGAAACGCAGGCGCTTATTGCTTTTCAATGGCTTCTAACTACAACTCACGACTAAAACCAGCGGAAGTGTTATGGAAAGACGGAAAAGGTCATTTGATTAGAGAACGCGAAACGTTTGATGATATTTTGAAAAATCAAGTGATGATTGAAGTGTAAACACGAATTTAACGAATTAGCACGAATAAAAAAGCATCAAATTTTAGTTTGATGCTTTTTTGTTTATGCTTCTATATTTTTTTTTAGCTTGAACTAATGTTCTATCTATAAATTTTTTACCAAATTCATTTTCAATTTCATTTTCCATCGCATTTGCATAACATTGTTCTTTAAAACTTGGATTACAATTTACTTCTACACTTATACCATATTCTTTTAACATATAATTATTATAATACATTTGAAATTCATCTGCTACAAACAATCCTGAAATTATATATTTTTTCTTACCTTTTTTATAATCATATACTGCTCTATTTATTTCTTCTTGACAATCAACATCATTAATAAATTGTGGTGGACTAGAAATACTTTTTTGTGTATTACAACTCAAAAAAAACAAAAATAAAATAATATACTTCATTTAAAATTTTAATTATTACTTACTCAAAACCTCCAATAAAACCTTACCATCAGAACTATTTGGCATGGTAATTTTCAGCATTTGGGTAACTGTTGGAGCAATTTGTGTGATTTCTTTTCTATCGTGAGTTTGTCCTTTTTTGATGTTCCAACCAAAGAAAATTAAGGGAACATGAGTGTCATAAGAATAAGGCGAACCATGAGTTGTTCCGGTTGAAGAATATTCTACATAACCTGGTTTAAAAATCATAATGAGTTCTCCGTTTTGGGTTGGGTCATATCCTTTTGTGATGAAGTCTAAATAGTAATCACTTGGATTTCCGTTTGTGATTTCTTCTTCGGTATAAACACGTTTGATGTAGTCTTGTTTTTGCAAATAATCTTTAAATACTTGTTTTACGTCTTGTAAATTTAAGCCTTTTGATTTGACTTTATTTTTATCGATAAACACATTATAATTTGAGTAATCTAATACTAGATTTTCTCCAAAAGTAGTTTCAGAAAATTCCTTTAACTCTTTTTGAATGTTTTTATAATTGATGTTATCCACTTTATACTTGTTATCTTTTAAATAGGTTACATTTTCAGCTCCAGCATGATCTGCCGTTAAGAAAACCAAGTAATTTCCTTTTCCTATTGTTTTATCTAAATAAGCTAAGAAATCGGCAATAGTTTCGTCCAAACGTAAATACGTATCTTGTAATTCGATAGAACGTGGTCCTAAAATGTGTCCAATATAATCGGTTGAGGAGAAACTTAGCGCTAAAAAATCGGTGATGTTGTCTTTTCCAAGTTGCTCATTTTCAATAGCTTTTTTAGCAAAATCAGCCAATAAATTATTTCCAAAAGGAGTTGAACGTAATATTCCCGCATCATTTGCATCGTACATGTCTTTTAGATTATAAGGCATAAAAGGTGCTTTTTTATACAATTTTCCTTCGTATGGATTGTTATCGGTTAAGCTTTCGTTATACGTTTCTTTTGGTTTTAGTAAATCCCAACCTTTGGTTACATATTTCAAATAATTTTTCTCAGCATTGAATTGGGTTGCCCAATCTGGAAGTTTTTCTCCGTAATACGTACTCGAAATAAACGCTCCCGTTTTGCTGTACCAAAAAGCCCAATCCGCAAAATGTCCCGCTGGCAAAATTGCACCTCTATCTTTGATACTAATTCCAATGACTTTTCCTTTGAAGTTGGTTGACAACTTCAATTCGTCAGTAATCGTAGAACTTTGCAAGTTTCTTGGTGACATTTTTCCTTCTTTTTCCGAATCATCTCCAAGAGTTGAAACCACTGCATCATCAGTACAATACATTTCTTTTCCAGTAGCTTTATTAAACCATTCGTTTCCTACAATTCCGTGAACAGCTGGTGTTGTTCCCGTGTAAACTGATGCGTGTCCTGGAGCGGTGTAAGTTGGCATGTAATTGTAATGCGTGTTATGAAACGTGTAGCCTTCTTTCATTAATCGCTTGAAACCATTCTCGGAAAAATCGTTTGAAAAACGGTATAAATATTCCATTTTCATTTGGTCTACTACAATTCCTACTACTAATTTAGGTCTATCTTGTGCTGAAATTAGCGAAGAAACAAGTAATACTGATACAGCTAAGGCTTTTTTCATTTTAAAACTATTTTATACAAAAGTACGTTTTTGATGTAAATGGAATGTTAATAAATATAAAAATGACTTTTTATTGCATTTAATAAAAAGTCATTTTAAATATAATTTAGAATTATTTCTTCTTTGCAGGCTTATCTTCAAGAACTGTCATATTATAAGCAATAATCATATCTTCATAGGTAATGTACAATTGATTTCTACCTCCTTGTTTCTTTCTGGTGTATATCGCTAAAGTACATTCTACTCCGTTATTATCCACACAATTGAATTTTACTACATCGTCATCACCAATCGTTTCTTGATTGCCATATTTTATAATAGAAAACAACTGAAGTACTTCTGAATAAACCACAATTCGGTGACTTTCCATATCCAACAGCACCGTCATTTCTGATTTTTGCAATTTAGACCAATCGCTCCAATTTCCTTTTTTGTCTTTCTGACTTACCATATAACCAGAAGTTTTAAAATTAAACTTTTGAGCATAACTTACAGTAGATACAAAAAACAAAAATAATAGTAGGGATTTTAAATGCTTCATCATATAAATATTAAAATTCAAAGGTAGTAACCTCTTTTTTAGCCAAGTTAAATTCGGTTATGATATTATCAACAATAGTTTCAACAGGTAAAATATCATGAATTAATCCGGCAATTTGACCAATTTCTAATTCGCCTTCCACTAAATCACCTTCAAACATACCTCTTTTTGCCCTTCTTTTTCCTAGTAAATTTTCTAAATCTTCTTTTGACGGACATTTGGCATATAATTCCTGAACATCGTTGTAAAATTTATTTTTGATTAATCGAACGGGTGCCAATTCTTTTAACGTTAATTGCGTATCACCTTCACCTGTTTCTACAATAGTTCGTTTGAATTCATCATGCGCCGAACTTTCCGTTGAAGCTGCAAAACGACTTCCCATTTGAACACCATCAGCACCTAATGTCATAGCAGCTAACATTCCTCTACCCGTAGCAATTCCTCCAGCAGCAATTAACGGAATAGAAATTTGTTCGCGAACCATTGGAATTAAGGTTAAAGTAGTAGTTTCTTCTCTACCGTTGTGTCCGCCAGCTTCAAAACCTTCTGCAACTACAGCATCTACTCCAGCTTCTTGTGCTTTTAATGCGAATTTTGAACTACTAACCACATGAACAACCGTTATTCCGTTTTCTTTAAGAAAAGGAGTCCAAGTTTTTGGATTTCCTGCAGAAGTGAAAACAATTTTCACGCCTTCTTCTTTCAGAATTTGCATGATTTCTTCAATATTTGGATATAACATGGGAACATTAACCCCAAATGGCTTATCGGTTGCTTTTTTGCATTTTTGGATGTGTTCTCTAAGCACTTCTGGATACATAGATCCCGCACCGATTAAACCTAATCCGCCTGCATTACTAACAGCACTTGCCAATTTATAACCACTATTCCAAATCATTCCACCTTGAATAATTGGATATTTTATATTGAAGAGTTGGGTAATTTTATTCATTATAATTTCAATAATTTTCCTTTTGCTGAATTATTAGCAAATTCTATTTGGTAAAAGTACAAACCAGATGCCAAACTTTCTAAATAAATTGTAGCATTTATTGTATCAACAACATAAGAATTTACTTGTTGTCCCAAATTGTTGTATAAGAATAGTTTAGCCGAAGATGTATTGTTTGGTAAGTTAACCTGAAGTTTATCATTAACAGGATTTGGATACAAAACAACAGAAGCCATTTCATTTGAATTTAAGGAAAGAGCATTGTTTAAAGCCAATTGAAAATCGGGAACACCATAACCTTTAAAAACAGTAGGATTGGCATATAAATCAGCGGATTGTTTTACAAATTGAACAACTTCTGCATTGGTAAGGTTAGGAACAGCCGACCAAAAAGAAGTCACCATTCCAGCCATTATTGGACTTGAAAATGAGGTTCCACTTGCAGTAGTAATCCCTCCAGAAGTATTACTTACTGTCGCACTTAGTCCTTTAGCACAAACATCGGGTTTAACCCTTCCGTCAAAAGAAGGTCCGATGGAACTAAAAGAAACATAATTTTCAGAAGCATCAACTGCTCCAATAGTTAAAGTGTAAATTGCATCAGCCGGCGCTCCAATATGAGGTTCTGAAGTAGTTCCAGAATTTCCTGCACTTGTTACACAAATCATACCTTTTGAAAAAGCCATATCTGCTCCTCTTGAAATAAATGCTTTCGTTCCATTCATATCAGCATAGGTATAACTATAATTTGGATTATCATAAGCAAAATATCCCAAAGACGTATTTATAACATCGACACCCAAGCTGTCTGCTACTTCAGCTACTTCTACCCAATACGATTCTTCAACAGGATTTTCAGAATTAATATCTTCTGTAATAAACAAATAATAGTGTGCATCAGGAGCAGTTCCAACTAATTGATTATCTACATAACCACCCATACAAGACAATACATTTGTTCCATGAGAACCTCTTGTATAAAAAGAGGTATTTCTATCAGGAAAATTATAACCTCCTAAAATTAAATTATTATCTCGTAAACGTTGAAAAGAACTTGCAGTATTAACACCCGTAAAGCCATTATCCATTACCGCAATTATTTTGCCCTGACCTGTAAAATCTTGTTGGTGCAAAAAATGCCCGTTTAACATTTGTATTTGATTTGAAGATTCTCCGTAATTGAAATCCACTAATACTTCCAATTCTTTATTTACATTTTGGATTTCATTTACACGATTTGTAGGTACAGTTCTTGAATTCAAATTTCGGTCGGCAAATTCAATCCTATTAACAAATGAAAAGTTTCGAATTGCTTCTATATCTGTTTGAAGACCTCTAACATGCAATGCATTTAACCATTTAGACTTAGCTAAAACAGTAATTCCAGTAGAAGCTACAACTTGGTCAATATAATTTTGGGAAATAGGCACATCAGATTCGTTTAATGTAATCCCTTGACTCGTTCTTCTGTCTAATGCTCTTTGTGATAGCATTTGCAACGGATTGCTCAAATAAAAAGTAGCATCGGGTTTATCATTAAAATATACCCAAGCATCTTCCTGAGAAAAGCAAAAATTAAAAACTAATAATGTAAAAAGTAGTAGTTTCTTCATATAACATGGGTTTATTAAATCAAATTTACTCATTTTTATTGAAGAAACTACAATTGTTTTAAGCAATTACACCACTTCCCAAAATCTCTTCACCTTGATGCCAAGCTACAAATTGCCCTTCTGTTATAGCAGATTGTGGATTTTCGAAAACTACATACATTCCCTCTTTAAATTGATGTAAAGTTGCTTTTTGCAGAGGTTGACGGTAACGAATTCTTGCCATCACTTCCATTTTATCACCTTCTTGTAAAGCCAAATCTTCTCTTATCCAATGAACTTCATCGTTTGCAATAAACAAGGCTTTTTTAAATAAACCCGGGTGTTGATTTCCTTGACCTGTGTAAACAATATTTTTTTCAACATCGGTTTCAATGATGAATAATGGCTCTTTTGTTCCTCCCACATTCAGCCCTTTACGTTGTCCTTTAGTAAAATAATGAGCGCCTTGGTGTTTTCCAACAACTTTACCCGGAACTTTCAAATAGTCAATTCGTCTTGATTCGTAAGCAAAAGCTTCTTCTTCCGAATTTAATTGAGGCTTTTCTTGATTATATATAGCTGCTTCTGCAGGAATTTCTACAATAATTCCTTCTTTAGGTTGTAATTTTTGTTGCAAAAATTCGGGTAAACGCACTTTTCCGATGAAACAAAGTCCTTGCGAGTCTTTCTTTTCAGCTGTAATTAAATCTAATTTTGCTGCAATTTCACGAACTTCAGGTTTTGTCAATTCACCTATTGGGAATAAAGCTTTCGAAAGTTGGTCTTGCGATAATTGACACAAAAAATACGATTGGTCTTTATTTCCATCTTTACCTGCTAACAATTGGTAAATTTCTTTTCCCTCTTTTTCAACAGTTCCTTTTCTACAATAGTGTCCTGTAGCCACATAGTCTGCACCTAGTGACATGGCTATTTTCATAAAAACATCGAATTTGATTTCACGGTTACACAATACGTCAGGATTTGGAGTTCTACCTTTTTCGTATTCGTTAAACATATAATCAACGATTTTCTCTTTGTATTGGTCCGATAAATCAACTGTTTGAAAAGGTATTCCAAGTTTTTCAGCTACTAAAAGTGCATCATTACTATCTTCCAACCACGGACATTCATTAGAAATTGTTACCGAATCATCATGCCAATTCTTCATGAATAACCCAATAACTTCATACCCTTGTTCTTTTAACAAATAAGCGGCAACACTCGAATCTACACCACCCGAAAGTCCTACTACTACTCTTTTCATTTATTCCTGTCCTCCTTTTTCTTTTTTTAAATCTTCAAGTGTTTTTGAAACTTCTTTAGTATTTCTTTGTTCGTACTTAATTAACTCTTGACTAAATTTAGCTGCTTTAACTTGCTTGATTACTTTATTGTTTTCGAAAAACTTCCACATTCCAACACGTTTTCCGTTCACATAATTGCCCTCATACATTTTATTGCCCAAACCATCATGATAAGATGCTGGTCCATCAAACAAATTATTTTTATAAACATGCGAATCAATCAATTGCCCTTTCTCTGAATATGTCTTAGAAATTCCTTCTTTACTTCCTAATTTATAATTGGTTTCTTCCGCAACAGTTCCATCTTTATAGAATACTTTTCGGACACCATCTAACTTACCATTCTTATAAAATTCATGAGACATCAATTGTTTCGACTCAAAATGATAGTATTTCCATTCGTCTTCAGGAAGTTTGTTTACTAATTTCCCTTCACTTACTTTATTACTCTTTTGATCATAAAAAACAGCATAGCAAGAACCATCTCCTTTAGAAAAATCTCTTGTTGCAATTACAGTTCCGGCTTTTGTATCATCAAAATACTTAAAAATACCCGTTTCTTTTCCATGATTGAAAGTTCCTTCATATCGAATTCGATTTGATTCTTTATGTGTACCTCTCCATAATCCGTGACGATTTCCTTTATCGTCTAGTTGATTGACTTTATCTTGTGCAATAACAAGCAAATTTCCTAAAAATAAAAACACAAAAAATAATTGCTTCATTTTTTAAATTTTGTTTAATTAATTAATTACTAATTACCTGTAAAACAATGAGAAAATCAAATATTAGACCAAATACATATTAAACAAAAAATAAATAAGCGTTAAATGTGAGGTAAAATCGCATTTATTATTTTTTTTTGTTTAAAATTTTATAGTTTTGGTTAAACAAAAAATAAATCCCTATGAAAAACTTTGCAAAATTAATGAAATTAACATTACTAGTTGTTACATCTACGTTAATGTTTTCTTGTTCAGATGACGATAGTTCATCTCAAAAAAAATCAATTACTGATATTGCATCAGAAAATCCTAATTTATCAGTTCTAGTTGATGCTTTAAACCGAGCTGGACTATCTGAAACACTAGATCAGAGCGGTTCATATACCGTTTTTGCACCAACCAATCAAGCTTTCTTAGATTTTTTAGATGTTAATGGATTTGAATCACTTGATGATGTTCCTATTCCTACCCTAACACAAGTACTTTTAAATCATGTTGTTAATGGAAGAAATTTATCATCTGGACTCACAACTGGTTATGTCAAGACTTTAGCTAAGGGTAGTGCTTCATCTACAAATACATTAAGCATGTTTATTAACACTGCTTCAGGTGTTAGATTAAACGGAGTATCTAGTGTAACTTCCACTGATATTATTGCTAATAATGGCGTTATTCACGTAGTGGATGCAGTAATTGGATTACCTACAATTGTAACACATGCAACTGCAAATCCAAACTTCAGTACTTTAGCTACATTATTAACACAACAAGAGTTAGTTGGAACTCTTAATGGAACAGCAAGTTCTCCATTCACTGTTTTTGCCCCATTAAATAGCGCATTTGATACCGCAACACTAAATTTATACAGTGGATTTAATGCAACACAAAAAACTGCTGTATTAACCTATCATGTTGTTCCTGGTGCCAATGTTTTATCTAATGCGATTCCATCAGGTCCAATAACTACTTTTGAAACTGGAACTTTTACAATTTCAGGAACAGTAATTACAGATGAACAAAACAGAACAACTAACATTGTCGCAACTGACGTACAAGCTTCGAATGGTGTAATACATGCTGTAAATAAAGTATTATTACCAAACATAAATTAATTCGTTTCTATTAATAAAATTGCTATGAACAAAAACGCTTTCCTATGGAAAGCGTTTTTTTATGTTCCTAATTCAACAGCTCTTGCATTTGCGGCTTCAATACCTTCAATTATATTTTCTTTAAGTTTCTTTTGACTAAAAACAGTCAAAGCGGCCTCTGTAGTTCCACCCTTTGAAGCGACACGTTGAATCCAAGCTTCGTTTGACAATGTACTTCTATTTTGCAATTGTACCGAACCTAAAAATGTTTTACTTACCAGAAAATCAGCTTCAGACGCTGAAAAACCTAATTTAATAGCTGACTCAATCATAGCTTGCATAAAATGAAACACATAAGCAGGTCCGCTTCCTGATATGGCTGTGGCTGCATTTAGCATTTCTTCTCTTTCGATATAAATCGATTTTCCTGTAGTGTTAATTAAATTCTGAACAATGAACAGTTCTTTTCTATCCACAGCATTTGAAGCGCAAAAAACGGTCATTCCCTCACCTATTTGTGTTGGAATATTTGGCATAGAACGAACAATTTTAGTAACTCCTAATTGCTTTTGCATCATATCAATTGAAATTCCAGCCATAACCGATAAGACAACATGTTCTGGATTTAAAAACGCTTTTATTTCAGACGCTAATTGTTTAAATCTTGCGGTTTTACAGCTAAAATTAAAATATCTGATTCGAAGATTTGGGGATTTGGTTCTGTGTAACAATTGGTTGCATCAATTCCGAAACTATTCTTTTCTTCGATTTTTGTTTTGTTCAAAATTAAAACATCTGAAGTTCCTACAAATCCCGAACTCATAAAACTATTGGCATAGGTTTGCCCCATATTACCAAATCCGATAATCGCTATTTTCATTACTCATGTAAAAAAGAAACCCTGTCGTTTAGACAGGGTTTATATCTAGATAAAATTATTTTTTCTTTTGTGCGGCCTTTTGAGCTTCTGCTTGCTCCATCATTTCGCGCATTTTTCTTTGGAATTTACTTTCCTTTTTCTCTTTGGTTTTATTCTCCTGAATTTGAGCGTGAATTTTGTCTTCTTTCACAATGTAGTTTTTAATAACCAACATAATACCGATGGTAATTAAGTTAGAAATGAAGTAATACAAACTCAATCCTGATGCATAATTATTAAAGAAAAATAACATCATTACAGGTGAAATGTAAATCATAATTTTCATGATTTTACCCATATCTGGCATACCTTCTTGTGGAGGTGCACTCATTGCTTGGTCACCTGTTGTCATTTTCATATAGAAGAAAATAGCAATAGAAGCCAAGATTGGGAATAAACTCACGTGACTTCCATAAAATGGAATATGGAAAGGCAATTGGTAAATACTATCGTAAGAAGATAAGTCATCTGCCCATAAGAATGATTTTTGTCTCAAATCGAACATTGATGGGAAGAATTGGAACAACGCATAGAAAACAGGTAATTGCATCAAGGCAGGTAAACATCCCGCCATAGGATTTACGCCAGCTTTAGAATACAACTTCATTGTCTCTTGTTGTTTCTTCATTGGATTATCTTTGAATTTTTCATTCAATTCCATTATCTCTGGACGTAAAACTTTCATTTTAGCTTGAGACAAATATGATTTATAGGTTACTGGCGACATTACAATACGAACTAAAATCGTAAATAAAATAATTGCCATTCCATAACCAATTCCAATGCTTGAAATTAATCCGAAAGTCGGAATAAAAATGTAACGGTTAATCCATCCGAAAATTCCCCAACCTAATGGCATGATTTCGTCTAGATTTCTTTCATAGTCGTTTAAAATTTCATATTTCGCTGGACCATAATACCAATTCATATTATAGTTTAAAGCGCCATTTTTAAATTCTAACGGTACTTGAGCAGTGAAATTTTTAGTAAAAACGGTGTCAACTTTTTCATCATCCACTAAATTATCTGATTTGAATTTAGCCGTTTTGAATTTTGTATCTGTTAATAAAATAGAGGTAAACAAATGTTGTTTGAAAGCGATGTAAGAAACGTCATTAGCTTCATCTTCAGAATCTTTTGCAGCGTTTAAATAATCGTCTTTTCCATCTTCATATTCGAAAACTAACTCAGTATATCTGTTTTCATACGAAACACTTTTCTCGTTTCTGTATGATTTTAGTTGCCATTCTAAATCCAATGGTTTTGAAGTATCTACTACTTTTTCTAATCCTTGAGAACGAATAGCAAAGTCTAACATATATTCGTTAGGTTTCAATACATAACGGTATTCTAAAAACTGATCTGGACCCGCTTTTAACTGCATCGTTAAGACTTGATTTTTACCTTCAGTCGTTACCTTAGGTTCAAAATACATGTCTTTTGTATGCAACGTTCTGTTATCGGTTGTATTTAAAGCAATGTCTAAAGAAGCATTATTATCTTTAATAATTTGAACTGCTTTTTTCGAATTTTTCTCAAATTGATCAAATCCTAAAATCGTTGCCTCTGTAATGTAACCACCCTTGTTCGAAATTTTAAGCGATAAAACTTCGTTTTTAATTTCAGTTACATTGTCAGTAGCTGATGGAAGTGTTGCAGAATATCCAAACGAACCTAATTGTGCTTGCGCTGCAGCATTTTTAGTAGAATCTGATACTGGCGTTGCGGCAACAGTTGAAGTTGTGGTTTTAACTTCTTTAGCTTGTTTTTCAACTTGCTCCTTTTTCTCTTTTTCCTTTAATTCTTCTGGTGTTGGAGCATTGGAATATAACATCCAAATCAAAATTCCAGAAATCAATACAAATCCGATAATCGAATTAAGGTCTAATTTTTTTTCTTCCATCTAATATTAGTGTTCAGTCCCGATAGTTATCGGGAGTATTAAGTTAACAACTTATTTATTCTTATGTTGCACAGCGGCCGCAACAAAACTCACAAAAAGTGGGTGTGGATTAGCGACTGTACTTTTATATTCAGGATGGTATTGAACGCCGATAAAGAAAGGATGTGTAGGAATTTCAACAATTTCTACCAACTTCGTATCTGGATTTACTCCCGAAGCTACCAATCCTGCTTTTTCTAATTCGTTTAAATACGCACCATTGAATTCGTAACGGTGACGGTGGCGCTCCATAATCTCAGTTTTACCATAAATTTTTTGTGCCAACGTATTTTCTTTTATGCTACATTTCCATGCACCTAAACGCATAGTTCCTCCTTTATTTTCAATATTTTTTTGCTCTTCCATTAAGTTAATTACAGGATGAGTTGTATTTTCATTCATTTCCGTTGAATTGGCATCAGCGTAACCTAAAACGTTACGTGAATATTCAATTACTGCCATTTGCATTCCCAAACAAATTCCAAAAAACGGAATATTATTTTCTCTTGCATAACGAACCGTGTCGATTTTACCTTCAATACCGCGACCGCCAAAACCTGGTGCAACAAGTATACCATCCAAATCTTTCAACTGACTTTCTGCCGAATTGGCATCTAAATACTCTGAATGAATTGAAATGACATTTACTTTTGTCTCATTTGCCGCTCCAGCATGAATAAACGCTTCTAAAATCGATTTGTAAGAATCTTGTAATTCAACATATTTTCCAACCAAACCAATATTTACTTCGTGCTTTGGATTTTTCAATCTAAATAAGAACTCATTCCAGTTGATTAAATCTGGTGTATTTTTTTCTGGTAAATCTAATTTCTTCAACGCTACTCTATCCAATCCTTCTTCCAACATCAAATTTGGAACTTCATAAATAGTTGAAGCATCAATCGATTGAATTACCGCTTCTTTTTTCACATTACAAAACAACGCTAATTTCTGACGTAAATCTTGTGACAATTCGTGTTCGGTACGACACACTAAAATATCGGCTTTGATTCCGCTTTCCATTAAGGTTTTAACTGAATGTTGCGTTGGTTTCGTTTTCAATTCTCCGGCAGCAGCCAAATAAGGCACTAACGTTAAATGTATTACGATTCCGTTATTTTCACCTAATTCCCAAATCAATTGTCTAACTGACTCGATGTAAGGTAATGATTCAATATCTCCAACAGTTCCACCAATCTCTGTAATTACAATATCATAATCACCCGATTTTCCAAGCAACTGCATACGTTCCTTGATTTCGTTTGTGATATGAGGCACCACCTGAACCGTTTTTCCTAAAAATTCTCCTCTACGCTCTTTTTCAATAACCGAAAGATACACTCTTCCTGTAGTTACGTTGTTCTCTTGAGAAGTAGGAACGTTTAAAAAACGCTCGTAGTGACCTAAATCCAAATCCGTTTCGGCTCCATCATCTGTTACATAACATTCTCCGTGTTCGTAAGGATTTAATGTTCCTGGATCCACATTGATGTAGGGGTCAAACTTTTGAATGGTCGTTCGATATCCTCTGGCTTGCAATAATTTGGCTAACGAAGCTGCGATAATTCCTTTTCCTAAAGAAGAAGTCACACCTCCGGTAACAAAAATGTACTTAGTTTGGTTCATTGTGTTGTTGTTGTGTTGTTGTTGCGATAAATATCTTTTATCTGTAATAAAATCGTGCAAAGATAATACTAATTAGTCAATGTGCCAATTAGTCGATGTATCAATTTTGTAATTAAATTGTAAAGATGATTCTATCTAATAATGAAAAGATAAAATATTCCATATATCGAAATTTTAGAGCCACGGATTACACAGATTAACACGGATTCATTATTTTAAACTGTATAAAATTTTATTATTTTAAGAAGTTTCTTATGTAACAAACAAAATTTTACTAACAAATATTACATGAATTAACAAAGTTAATCAGTGAAAATCCTTTAATCTATGAAAAAAAATAGATTACTTTTTAGGAAAGTTTCTTCGGATGTTTCGAACGAGTTCTTCTAAGCCGTTTAGCTTAAGTTCGTGAACCAATTTTAATTGTTCGCCTAATTGTCCTTTTGGGAAACCTTTATTGGCATACCAAACCACGTAATACTCCGGAAGGTCGATTAAATAATAACCTTCGTATTTACCAAAAGGCATTTTAGTGTGTGCGAGTTTGATGAGGAGTTCGTGGTTGGTCATTATTTTTTAGTGGATAGAAAAAAGAGAAAAGAAGAAAGACTAATTTACTATCTTATAAAACTTGAATCTTTCAGAATCTTTATTTATTCTTTTGTACTCTTTATCTTCGATATGTTTTGGGATTTCGAAATTAGCCATCGGAATTTCCTTTTCCTCAATCTTTGTTAGTTCTATATCAATAATCATATAGCCTAACATGGTTGTTGTCATTGTGTATTTTAAAATTAAATTAGAACCTATTAAATCTTCCACTTCTTTATCATAAATTTGATTATCTTCACTAATCAAAATATTTCTTTTTACAGGAAGTCTTAAAAAACCATCAGAAATTAAATAGATTTCTTTAGAGTATTTTTTCTTAACAGTTATCCTATTCGCTTTAATTTCAGTATTGTTAAATTTTATGATTGTATCATTTTGGGTCAACTCAATGATTTCATTATGACTATAATCTGCACCTAATTGTCTATTATAGATATTTCTAAAATTCAAATCATCAACAGTAAGTTCTTTTTCAGTAATTATATATTTCTTTTTTTCATTGAAATTTAAAATTACCGTTTCGTTTTTACCATTATTGATTTTTTTTACATAACCCAAATCATTAATCTTAATATTAAGAGAATCAAAATACTCCCCTTTTTGAATCATTTTATCTTTTAAATCTTTAAATTTCAATGTATCCGATTTATAAATCACATAACCATCCATCTTTGCATTATAGCTCAATTCACCTTCAAAATTTTGAGACTGAATTGAATTAAATGCAAATAATAAGATTATTGAAAATAACTTCATAAAAAGAGATTCCTTCGAAATGAAAAGATTGTGGATAAAATTCAGTTTAATTACTTCCAATTAAAAACAACATCCTTTTCAATATCAGGATGTAAACTTAATAAGACTGGACATGTCATTGCTGCTCTTTCCAAAATGGTTTTGTTTTTTTCAGAAGTTTCAATAGACATGTTGAGAATAACTTCAATTTTTGCAATTTTTCGTGGTTCAGCTTGCATAATTTTAGTAATAGAAACTGTTGAATCTTTTAAATCAACATCCAAATCTTTAGATTTTATTCCCATAATAGAAACCATACAACTACCTAAAGCAGTAGCTACTAAGTCTGTTGGAGAAAACGCTTCTCCTTTTCCATGATTATCTGTTGGAGCATCGGTTAAAATCTGAGTACCCGATTGTAAATGAATACAAACGGTTCTTAAATCACCAACGTATGTTATGTTTGAAGTTGCCATTATTGTGCTTGTTTAATAGTTAAATCGCTGTCGTAATACAATAAATACGTTGCGTTATTGGTAATCATTCCGTTGTTTGAACTATAATCAAAAGCGTTTTCAATGTATTCTGTTTTGGTTGTTGCTGCTGATTTTACAAAACCTTCTGGTTGGCAAATACGCAACATCGCATCAAAAGTCACATCAAAACCTTTTTTAGCAGCAGCGTTTGGATAAATATTGTTGATTTTCTTGAATTGTTTTTCAAAAATCTTTTCCTCTGGGGTTTCTGCAACTTTAGTTGTAGATGGGAATAACAATTTCAAATCAGTTAAATTCTTCATTGGAATTTCTTCAAAATCCAACGCATCATACAATTCTAAAACAGCCAATTGAATATCATATTCTTTTTGTAATCCTTTCAAAATATTGGTAATATTCAAAATAGTACTTGCTTTTTCGATTTCCATTAAAACAAAATTCTTTTGTCCTTTAACCAATTGTGTTTTCAAAAGCGCTACATCTAAAACACCTTTATCATTAAACAATGCATGTTTAACTTCTGGATGATTTGCCGTAATATAATCTTTTGACGAAGCTTTTTTAGTACTAATGATGGCTACTACATTTCCTTTTTTTGCCTTAAAATAATTAAACATTGAAACTTTTAATAAATCTTCAGACGGAATCGAATAATACAAATTATTCATTGGTAAACCACGTTCTTTCGACAAAGGCGAAATCACAGGAACATTATATTTTGCTAACAATTGTGCCGTTGTTTCCACTACAGTGTTTTGAAAAGGTCCCACTACCACATCTACATTTTCAAAGTTATTTTTAGAAATAATCGAAGCTACATTCGATGAATATTTCGTGCTTTCTACATCGTAAACTTTAACATTAACAGGTAATCCCAACACTTTTGCTGAATCAATCGCCATTTGAGCACCAGCGTAAAAATCTAAAGTAAGGTTTAAGAATTTATTCGTTTTTAATTGCTCTGTTTTAGTCTTAACTGAATCCGTTTCGATTTTCGTTAAGTTGAAAGGCAATAACAACACCATGTTTTTTTGTTTCGATTTATCAACCGAAGCAATTAAATTCGCTTTGTTTTTAGCTACTAAAACAGAATCTTTAGTTCTTGAAACAAAAGTTCCTGTTCCGTTAGATGGTACTTTTAAAATCATTCCAATTTTTAAACCATCTTGTAAATCTGGATTAAGTGTAATTAAATCCGCTTGAGCGATATCGAATTTTTTAGATAAACTATAAAGCGTTTCTTTTGGTTGTACTTCATATTCAGATAGTGCTGTCTTAGTAGCAATCTTAGGCTTAGTATCCGACACAATAGTAGATAAAGACTTTTCCTGAGTAGATGAAGGTTTGGAAACAAAAATCTGTTGTCCTTTTTTTAAACCTCCTTCTAAAGCAGATTTGTTCCATTGCTCTAAATCTGATACGGTTACGTTATATTTTTTTGCGATTCCGTAAAGCGTTTCTTTCTCTCCTACTTCATGAACTATCGCTTTCCCAGTTGATGGTTTTGGAATTAATAAAGTCGTATTTTCTTTCAGCGCTTCTTTTGCATCTGGATTCAAACGATAAATATCGTAAGGCGTTACTTCATATTTTTTTGCAATTTGAAAAACCGTTTCTCCTTTGGCTACAACATGTTGAATTTGTGCCTGAAGCTGAAACGTAATAACTTGAAAGAAAGAAATAAGAAATACAATTCTTCTCATCATAAACCTAAACATTTTAAAATAAAAAAATCAATAGCAATTGATATTGTAAAAATAGAACAAAAATAATTGCTATTGAAATTTATGTATTGAATTAAAATTAATTTATTCCCATTCAATCGTTGCAGGTGGTTTAGAGCTGATGTCATACACCACGCGGTTTACCCCTCTAACGTTGTTTATAATTTCATTAGAAATTTTCATTAAAAACTCATAGGGTAAATGTACCCAATCAGCCGTCATACCATCGGTAGATTCCACCGCACGTAAAGCCACTACTTTCTCATAAGTACGCTCATCTCCCATTACACCTACACTATTAACTGGTAATAAAATGGCACCTGCTTGCCAAACTTTATCGTACAATCCGTGTTCTTTTAATCCGTTGATGAAAACCGCATCTACTTCTTGTAAAATAGCTACTTTTTCTGGTGTAATATCGCCTAAAATACGAATCGCTAATCCTGGTCCGGGGAACGGATGACGGCCTAATAATTCTTCGTCAATTCCTAAGCTTCTTCCTACTCTACGAACCTCATCTTTGAATAACATTCGTAAAGGTTCCACTACTTGCAATTTCATGAAATCTGGTAATCCACCTACATTATGATGCGATTTAATCGTTGCCGAAGGTCCGCCCGTTGCTGATACTGATTCAATTACATCAGGGTAAATGGTACCTTGACCTAACCATTTTACATCGGTTAATTGGTTGGCTTCATCATCAAAAACTTCAATAAAAACACGACCAATTGCCTTACGTTTTGCTTCTGGATCATCTAACCCGGCTAACGCATCCAAAAAACGTGCCGAAGCATCAACTCCTTTTACATTTAAGCCCATTCCTTTGTACTGATTGAGTACATTTTGGAATTCGTTTTTACGTAATAATCCGTTGTTTACGAAAATACAATATAAGTTTTCACCGATAGCTTTATTCAACAAAACGGCTGCTACGGTTGAATCAACACCACCCGAAAGTCCTAAAACTACTTTATCAGTTCCAATCTTAGCTTTCATTTCGGCTACAATTTCTTCAACGAAAGCATTAGGTGTAAAAGTTTGTGGCACTTTGGCAATTTTTACTAAGAAGTTTTCCAACATTTGTTTTCCATCTGAAGAATGATAAACTTCTGGATGAAATTGAATCGCATAAGTGGTTTCGCCTTCAATTTTATAAGCTGCATTTTCTACATCTTTTGTACTAGCAATCTTAACTCCATTTGTTGGCAATTTCTTGATAGAATCGGAATGCGACATCCAAACTTGACTGTTAGGACTTACACCTTCTAAAAACACTTCGTCTTCTTTAATGTAAGATAAATTCGCTCTTCCGTATTCTCTCGTATTGGAAGCGGCTACTTCTCCGCCTGAAAAATGGGCTAAATATTGTGCGCCATAACAAACGGCTAATACAGGTAATTTCCCTCTTATTTGAGATAAATCAGGATGTAAAGCATTTTCTGAACGAACCGAAAACGGACTTCCGCCTAAAATAACGGCTTTGTATGATGATAAATCTGCTGGAATTTTATCGAATGGAAAAATCTCGCAGAAAATGTTTAATTCTCTTACTCTTCGGGCAATTAATTGGGTGTATTGCGAACCGAAATCTAAAATTAATACGTTGTGTTGCATTTTATTGTTGTTGTGTTGTAAATTTTAATTTCATTAAAAACAGAAAGACAAGTCATGACTTGTCTCTACAGATTAATATTCAAACGTTCCGTATTCGGATGTAATTGTTAATTTCTTACTATCTGATTTTTCCACTCTTCCTACGATTTGTGCTTCGATATGGAATGATTTTGAAATTTCGATAATGTCTTGTGCTACTTCTGCAGGAACATATAATTCCATGCGATGACCACAATTGAAAACTTGGTACATTTCTTTCCAATCGGTTTTGGATTGTTCACGAATTAATTGGAACAAGGGTGGTACTGGAAATAAATTATCTTTAATCACGTGTACGTTGTCTACGAAGTGAAGCACTTTTGTTTGTGCACCACCAGAACAGTGTACCATTCCGTGAATTTGATTGGAATTGTATTTTGATAAAATCTTTTTGATCACTGGAGCGTATGTTCTCGTTGGAGAAAGTACTAATTTTCCAGCGTCAATTGGACTATTTTCAACTTTATCTGTTAATTTGGTCTGACCTGAATACACCAATTCATTTGGAACAGAAGCATCAAAACTTTCTGGATATTTTTCCGCTAAATATTTGGCAAAAACATCATGACGCGCCGAAGTTAAGCCGTTGCTTCCCATTCCGCCATTGTATTCTTTTTCGTAAGTAGCTTGACCAAAAGAAGCTAGCCCTACAATTACATCACCCGCTTGAATATTCGCATTATCAATCACATCGGCGCGTTTCATGCGAGCTGTAACGGTTGAATCTACTATGATAGTTCGAACTAAATCACCTACATCGGCAGTTTCACCTCCAGTGGAATGAATAGTAACTCCGTGATTTTTTAATTCGGAAATCAATTCTTCTGTTCCATTGATGATGGCTGAAATGACTTCGCCTGGAATTAGATTTTTGTTTCTTCCGATTGTGGATGAAAGTAGAATATTATCGGTTGCTCCCACGCATAATAAATCATCAATATTCATGATTAAAGCATCTTGAGCAATTCCTTTCCAAACCGAAATATCGCCAGTTTCTTTCCAATACATGTAGGCTAAGGAAGATTTGGTTCCTGCGCCATCAGCGTGCATAATGATGCAATATTGGTCGTCATTAGTTAAATAATCTGGGATAATTTTACAAAATGCTTGTGGAAATAAGCCTTTGTCGATGTTTTTGATAGCTTGGTGCACATCTTCTTTAGAGGCCGAAACTCCTCTTAAATTGTAGCGTTTGCTCGTATCAGAACTCATGTATGTAGTGTGTTGTTGTTGTTGTGGCGCAAAGATAGTTCTAAAATTTAGAATTTAGAAGTATGAATTTAGAATTTGTTAAATTTTTACAACATGTACAGCTTCAACTAATTCTGAAGTATTATTTGGAAACAAAATATTCTCAATTTTATAGGTTGTGAAACATTCTCCTACGCTAGACGAAACATCATAATTGACATTAATTTCGTTTGTTTGCATTGTTGTTTCGTTGTTTAATTTGATTAAAAACGAATTTCCTGTAGCATTTACAACTGATGGAAAAATTTGAATAATGTTCGAATTTTGAATAAATCTATAAGGAATTGCAACTTCGTCTAAATCCTCAATTGTAATTTGCTGTGCCGTATAGGTTGTGTTTTCAAACACATTTTCACCTGATGTTTCCTCCACAATTTCAACAAAAAAAGACGCAGGTGTTGGCTTATTTCCTTCATCACAAGAATCATTACAACTTATTGAAAAAGCTGTGATAAAAACCATTAAAACAATTAATACGTTTCTCATTATTTCTTACTTAAAATTTCAATTTCAACTCTTCTATTTGCTGCAGCTTGTTCTGGTGTTGCCTCTGGAATTGGGTAAATAGGTTGTGAAACACCAAATCCTTTTGTCTTAACACGATACTCTTGTATACCATTATAAACGAGAAAACGTTTAATTTGTTTTGCTCTATCTAACGACAAATTACGGTAATCTTTATCAATACAACAAATATGCCCTTGAATTTCAATTATTAAATCGGGATTGTTTTGCATTATAAAAAGTAAATCATACAATGTTCCTTGCGATTCTGGCATTGTTGCAAAAGTATTTTGATAGAAATTAATATTTTTTAATATAATTTTTGTTCCAACTTTTGCCAATCTTACTTTCTCCTCTAATGGTGCATCTTCAGGTATAACAACTTCAGGTACTGCAACTTTAATTCCTAAAACTTCATTTTCTTTATCTAAATCTTTTTCTAATAAATAGTGAATGATGGCTTTTCTATTTTCAGCTTTATTAGTTGAAGTAGCGCCTTTTTCACCTAGAGAGATACTTTTAAAATCAGGTCTAATATTTACTTTTCCTTTGATTTGATTAAAAACATAACTTACGCGTTTTTGCGATAACGTATCGTTATAACCTGAGGTTCCTACTTCGTCTGTTGAACCTGTAATAGAAAGAATTTTTGAACTTGTATTTTCAGCAATCCATTTTTGGAGTTTGGCTGCTTCTGTTTTGTTCAATTCAAACTTATTATTATCAAAATAAAAAACGGCTTGTTCTTGTCCAAATGATATTTGGAATAACAACATACCTAATAGGAAACAACAATATTTCATTACTTTCAAAATTTAATCAAATTTAAAATAAAAATCCCGATTCAAGCGGGATTTTTATTTACTAATCAATCATTTATTTCTCGAACTCTTTTAAAGTAGTGATGATAATTGAAACACAATGTCTCAATTGCTCTTCGTTCATAACTAAAGGAGGAGCAAAACGAATGATGTTTCCATGTGTTGGTTTTGCTAATAAACCGTTTTCTGCTAAACGTACACAAATATTCCAAGCCGTGTCGCTTTCTTCGGTATCGTTAATTACAACAGCGTTTAATAGACCTTTGCCTCTTACTAAAGTAGCAATGTTTGAAGTTTCGATAAATTTACCTAATTCTTCACGGAATATTTTACCTAATTTTCTAGCGTTTTGAGACAAACTTTCTTCTGAAACTACTTCTAATGCCGCCATAGCAACCGCAGCCGCTACTGGATTCCCTCCAAAAGTAGATCCGTGTTGTCCTGGTTTGATGACATTCATAATGTTATCATTTGCCAAAACTGCAGAAACTGGATAAGCGCCACCTGATAAGGCTTTTCCTAAAATTAAAATATCAGGTTGGGTATAAGTTGCTTGTTTTTCACATTTTGCTTCACAAGTACAATTTCCACAAACCGCTAATAACGAACCTGTTCTAGCGATACCTGTTTGCACCTCGTCAGCAATAAATAAAACGTTATTCGCTTCACAAATTGCTTTTGCTTTTTTGATAAAATCGTCAGAAGGAGTATAAACACCAGCTTCCCCTTGAATAGGTTCTACTAAGAATCCTGCAATGTTTTTCGATGAATTTACTGCTTTTTCTAAAGCGTCGATGTCATCGTAAGGGATACTGATAAATCCAGCCGTATAAGGTCCGAAGTTTTTACGTGCGTTTTCATCGTTTGAGAATGAAATGATTGTAGTCGTTCTTCCGTGAAAGTTACCATCACAAACGATAATTTGAGCGTCGTTTTCGTTAATTCCTTTTTTCTCGTAAGCCCATTTTCTACACAATTTCAAAGCGGTTTCCACTGCTTCAGCTCCTGTGTTCATTGGTAATACTTTATCAAATCCGAAATAGTTGGTTACAAATTGTTCGTAAACCCCTAATTTATCGTTGTAAAATGCTCTTGATGTTAACGTTAATGTTTGTGCTTGCTCTACCATTGCCCCTACAATTTTTGGATGACAATGTCCTTGATTTACAGCAGAATACGCTGAAAGAAAATCATAATATTTCTTTCCTTCTACATCCCATACATAAACTCCTTCTCCTCTACTTAAAACTACTGGTAGTGGGTGATAATTGTGTGCACCGTGTTTGTCTTCTAATGCAATAGCTTCAGCCGAACTCATTTTTTCTAAAACTGACATAAAATTTTGTTGTTGATTGTTACATCGCAATTCCTTCTTATTGGTGAGAAATCAACCATATAGTTGTCAAAAATACAAAAAATCAAAGGCAAGTTCAAATTCAAATGCAAAAATCAAGGGCAATTTCAAATTCAAACACAAAAATCAAATTCAAGTTCAATTTTCAGTTACCAATGACTATCCAAACATTTCTAGTAAAGTCGTAACGGTATTCCAGTTTCTAATGGTAGCGACAACGTTTAATTTTTTCTCAATGTATTTTTGATCTAATCTTGTTTTTCCAGCACCTACAGCGTATTTGATGTAGATTCTGCTTTTATCAATTGTGGCTTCATCAGGTTTGAATTGACTGATTTTTAAATCGTTGATGGCGCTTCCTTGTAATTCTTTTGAAAGAAAGGCCACATACAATTTCTTAGTATCACAATCTTTTTCTTTCAGAAAAGGATTATTGTACAAAAACGCTTCCAAATCTTCTTTACCAATAACCACCACAGGAACTTCCAATCCTAATTCTTTGAAAATTTCTTGTTTGATTTTAAACCCAACACTTGCTCCATGTTCTTCTTCTGAATCTACAAAAACGTTTCCTGATTGAATGTAAGTGCGTACATTTTGAAATCCCGCATTTTCTAAAAGCGTTTTCAAAACATCCATTTTAATCATGTTGTGACCGGAAACATTGATTCCGCGAAGTAAGGCTAAGTGGGTTTTCATGACAATAATTTGTTGCAAAAATAGAATTTCCTACTTAATTCGGTTCAAAATATCGTTCATCATTTCTATTTGCACTTTTTGAATTTCGATTAACTCTTGTTGTTGATGCATTACCAAATGATCTATTTTATCGTCTAACATTCTAATTTCTAGTTCTGATTTCAAATTAATCATATAATCTTTTTTGGCGCGTTCCCGGTCTTTTTCTTCCTGACGATTTTGACTCATCATAATTACTGGTGCTTGCAGTGCTGCCACACATGATAAAATCAAATTCAATAAAATGAAGGGATAAGGATCGAATTCTTTGTTCGTAAATATAATTACATTGGAACCAATCCAAATGGAAATGAAGACAAAAAAAGCAATAATAAAGGTCCAACTTCCTCCAAATGCCGCCACTTTATCCGCTACAATTTGTCCGTAATTTCTAATATCAACTTCCTCTTCTACTTTAGCTACAAACGAAGTATCATCACCTAAAGACCGCACTACATCTTTTTCTAATTTTGATAACTGACTAATTTCCGTTTGTAAAAATTTTGAAATGTATTTTTCACGATACACATTCAATTCTTGTACGGAAATGGAATCATTCACATCAAAATCGGGAAAGTCTTCCAAAATTAAATTCAAAATAGAAGTTCGAATTGTTCTCCCTGAAACTCTATCGTGCTCAGGAAATTCTACATTTGAAATAGCACTTTTAAACGTTGTATTGTTTCTCATAATTCAAAAACATTTCAGCTAAAATACAATTAAAACCATTGAATTCTACAACTCTTGGCTTTAAAAGTTATAGAAATCAAAAAAAACATATCAAATCCACTGAACAATTCTTATTTTTGCCTCATGGGAAAAAAGAGAACAGAAAAAATCGTATTCGAAAACGTAAAAATCCTTGATGCAGGTGCAAAAGGTGTATCGGTAGCAAAAGCTCCTGATGGTAAAGTAATATTTCTTCCAAATGTAGTACCAGGCGATGTGGTAGATGTGCAAACCATGAAGAAAAGAAAAGCCTACTACGAAGGTAAAGCTATAAAAATCCACGAATTTTCAGAACATAGAATCGACCCAGTTTGTAAGCATTTTGGTGCTTGTGGTGGTTGCAAATGGCAAAACATGAAGTACAGCCAACAATTGTTCTATAAAAATCAGGAAGTTTACAATAATTTAAAGCGTATTGGTAAAATTGAGTTGCCAGAATTTGAACCCATTTTAGGTTCTGAAAAGCAACTATTCTACAGAAATAAAATGGAATTTGGCTTCTCGAATGCGCGTTGGATGACCGATGCAGAAATTCAATCGGGAACTGAATTTGACAATAAAAATGCATTAGGATTTCATATTCCAAGAATGTGGGATAAGATTTTAGATATTGAAAAATGTCATTTACAAGAAGATCCATCAAACGAAATTCGTAACGAAATCAAACGTTTTGCAAACGAAAATGGTTTAACATTCTTCAACGCAAGAGCGACTGAAGGTTTACTTAGAACCTTAATGATTCGTACCGCTTCAACAGGAGAAATCATGGTATTGATTCAGTTTTTTGAAAATGATAAAAACGGAATCGAGTTGATGATGAATTTCTTGGCAGAGCGTTTTCCTCAAATTACGTCGTTGCAATATGTTATCAATCAGAAATTGAATGATACGTTGTATGACCAAGACATTATTTTGTTTAAAGGGCGTGATTATATTTTGGAAGAAATGGAAGGTTTACATTTTAGTATTAATGCGAAATCGTTCTATCAAACCAATTCAGATCAAGCGTATGAATTATATAAAATCACGAGAGAATTTGCAGGTTTAACTGGAAACGAAACTGTTTATGATTTATATACAGGAACCGGAACAATTGCACAATTCGTTTCTAAAAAAGCGAAAAAAGTAATTGGTGTTGAAGCCGTACCTGAAGCCATTATTGATGCAAAAGCAAATGCGGAACGCAATAACATTACGAATTGTGAGTTTTATGTTGGGGATATGAAAAACGTTTTCAACGACGAATTCATCAACCAACACGGAAAACCAGACGTTATCATTACCGATCCACCAAGAGACGGAATGCATAAAGATGTGGTAGACATGTTATTGAAAACTGATGTTCCAAGAATTGTGTATGTAAGCTGTAATTCGGCTACGCAAGCTCGTGATTTGGCTTTAATGGATGAGAAATATAAAGTAGTTCGTGTACGTCCTGTAGATATGTTTCCGCAAACGCATCATGTAGAAAACGTGGTTCTTTTAGAAAAAAGATAAATATGAAAAAAATAGTTTTTATAACCCTATCCTTGCTTTTAGCCGTTTCATTTTGGAACTGTGAAAAAGATGATATTTGTGCCGAAGGAACTCCTGTAACGCCAAGAGTAATTATAGAGTTTTACGAGGCTGCCAATCCTACCGTTTTGAAGAACGTAACGAATTTAGGGGTGATAGAACCCACATTTTCTGAAGGTAAACCTTTTAACAATGTTTCTAAAATTGAGGTTCCTTTAAGAACAACAGCAGATGTTACTACTTTGAATTTTATTGAAAACGGAAGCGATACTGATAGTTCAAATGATAACATTGATGCCATCACTTTTAACTACGAAAGAGTGGATGAATATATTTCTCGTGCTTGTGGTTTTAAAACCTTATTTTATTTTAATGATACTAATCCTATTGAATTAACCGTTGATGGCAACAATTGGATTCAAAGTATAGAAGTGCTACAACCTAATATAGAAACCGAAAATGAAGTACATGTTAAGATTTATTTTTAGTCTGAGCTTGGTTTGTGTTTCGTTATTAGGAAATGCACAAACTAAGGACACTGCAAAAGTGGTATATCCGGAACGTTATGGATTACGTTTAGGAGTTGATTTACATAAAATTGCTCGTTCGTTTTACGAAAAAGACTATCGTGGTTTTGAAGTAGTGGGTGATTATCGTTTAACTAAGCGTTTTTACATTGCTGGAGAAATTGGAAACGAAGACAAAACTATTGACGATGACCGTTTGAACTTTACTACAAAAGGCACCTATTTTAAAGTAGGTTTTGACTACAATTCCTTTGAAAACTGGCTCGACATGGAAAACATGATTTACGCCGGAATGCGTTACGGAATTAGTAGTTTTAGCCAAACCTTAAACAGCTACACCATTTATGATCCAACGAACTATTATGGAGAAAACACCGTAATTTCAGGAGAAAAATTTAGTGGATTAAATGCCAGTTGGGTTGAAGTTGTGGGAGGTATTAAAGCCGAGTTATTCAATAACATTTATATGGGATTTTCGGTACGATTGAACTATTTGGTTTCTAACAAAAAACCAGATGGATTTGATAATCTTTTCATCCCTGGCTACAACCGAACGTATGATGGAAAATTTGGAGCAGGATTTAATTATACTTTGAGTTATTTTATTCCGATTTACAAGAAAAACAAAACTACAACAGTCAAAAAATAATTATTGAAGCGTTACGAGAGTGGCGCTTTTTTTATGTTTGTACTACTTTTAGAAAGCTACAATATACTTTTGGCATACTTCATCTATGTAGTATCCATACTTCTGGCATACACTCCGCATACACTATCTATACTTTATCTATGCTTTATCTATGCTTTATCCATACTATATCAGTGCTATATCTATGCTATATATACTCTTTATGACCCGTCCTAAAATAACTATACAGATTAATAAATAAATCCTATTATAGTTATACAAATATAATTTTTAATCCTAAACTTACTATACAATTGTTTTTTCAAGATAAAAACGCTTGTTGTAGTTCTTCTATATGCACTGTTTTTGTGTATTGCTATTGTAATACAAGACACTCGCATACTTATACTACTATAAATTAATAGGGTGGAATAGAATGAGTTGATAGTTTTTGACAGGTTTTGATATGTTTTGACCTCTTTTGATAGCTTATGATAGGTTTGTTCTAATTTTATAGGGGTTTTGTTCGTAGTTTGTTCGAACGTTGTTCGTATGCGCTTCGTAAAATGGGGTGGTTCTTCGAACAACGTAGGAAGAAAGGCAAAAAGAAATACAACCAATAGGAAGAAATTCGTGCTATTTTAATAGTAAAAAGATAAGGAATAATAATTTGTTTTGTAAGTAGTATATTTTCATTTGCTGTACAGCAATTGGTTAATTTCCCTAGGGGAATTGTACAAATACCCTAGGGGAAACAATTAAATACCCTAGGGGAATTAGTTTATTCTAGTTTTTATTCGATTTTATTTACTTGATGAGAGTAGCAATAGGTGGATGAAAATTGTGATTAAAAAATATTTTTTATATTTTTACTCTATAAGCCATTCATTATGAATTACAAAGCCAAAGCCCTAGTACACAAAGGAACACCCAGAATCGCTGTTTACTTTGAAAAAAATGCTGCTTTAATTGCACGTATTAAAACTTTTGAAGATGCGCGCTGGAGTGCTTCTAAACAATATTGGCACTTACCCGACACAGCAGCCAACCGCTTGCATTTTAAATTACCCTTAGCCCATACACTAGTGCCTAATGCCGAAGGAATAGCGAGTATTGAAACTTTTAAACGCTATTTATTATCCAAAAGATACAGTCCCAATACAATAAATACCTATAGTGATGCTTTAAAATCGTTTTTAACGTTTTGTAATACCAAAGCTTTAAAAGACATTAACAATCAAGATGTAATTGCCTACAACAACGATTACATTTTGAAGAACAAATTTTCTTCTTCCTTTCAGAATCAGACAGTCAACGCCATCAAGTTGTTTTTTAAGATAGTAAAAGAGACCTCGATTGAAACAGACAAAATACATCGACCAAAACGAGAAAAAGTGTTGCCGAATGTTTTGAGTAAAGAAGAAGTGTTTAAAATACTAGATGCTACCGAGAACTTAAAACATAGAACTTTACTAGCTTTAGTATATTCTGCTGGGCTTCGCATTAGTGAAGCATTAGAGATGAAGCCAAAAGATATCGATAGTATTCGCATGTTGATACATGTAAAAAATGCCAAAGGGAAAAAAGACAGGTATACACTTTTATCAGAAAAGGTGTTGTTGTTACTTCGTGAATATTATATGGTTTACAAACCTAAAGAATACTTATTTGAAGGGCAATTTGGAGGCATGTATAGCAGCAGAAGTGCTCAAATTGTATTAAAAAAAGCTGCAGAACGAGCAGGAATTAAAAAATCTATCACCCTACACACCTTACGACATAGTTTTGCTACCCATTTATTAGAAAGTGGTACAGATTTGCGCTACATTCAAGACTTATTAGGACACAGTAGTCCAAAAACAACCATGATTTATACACATGTGAGCAACGATAGTTTAAAAAAAATAAAAAATCCTTTTGATGTGTAAGTTTTTTAAGTTAAATTTGAATTTATATAAAACGAAACAAAACATGAAAAACTTTCGCCAATCTTGCCAATAAGGTATAAAAGTGGTTTGAAAGTTTCGCATATAAACGAGTTGTCTGCAATTTTGAAAACCAT
>NZ_DITB01000038.1 GCF_002422095.1 Flavobacterium sp. UBA6195 | reverse complement strand
GAAACCATGTTAACTCCTTCAACAACCGCTTTGTTTTTCTCACGAAGAACTCTAAGAACTTTACCTTCAGAACCTTTGTGGTCTCCAGCAATAACTCTTACGATATCTCCTGATTTAATTTTTAGCTTTATCATTTGTATAAGAATTAAAGCACTTCAGGTGCTAATGATACAATTTTCATGAATTGTTTTTCACGAAGTTCTCTGGCAACCGGACCAAAAACACGAGTTCCTCTCATTTCTCCTGCAGCGTTTAACAATACACATGCGTTATCGTCAAAACGGATGTAAGATCCATCAGCTCTTCTCACTTCTTTTTTGGTACGTACAACTACTGCAGTTGACACCGCTCCTTTTTTAACGTTTCCGTTTGGAGTTGCATCTTTAATTGAAACTACAATTTTGTCACCAACAGAGGCATAACGACGTTTCGTTCCTCCTAAAACACGGATCGTAAGAACTTCTTTCGCTCCTGTGTTATCTGCTACTTTTAATCTTGACTCTTGTTGTACCATAATTACTTCGCTCTTTCAATGATTTCAACTAATCTCCAACATTTAGATTTACTTAATGGACGTGTTTCCATAATTCTTACAGTATCTCCAATGTTACAATCGTTTGTTTCGTCGTGTGCAACATATTTCTTAGTTTTCAACACGAACTTACCGTATAATGGGTGTTTCACTTTTGTAGTTTGTGACACAACAATAGATTTCTCCATTTTGTTTGAAGTCACCACACCAATTCTCTCTTTTCTTAAATTTCTTTTTTCCATCTTTCAGCTAGTGTACAATTATTGTAACTCTCTTTTAGTTAACTCTGTGTGTAATCTCGCAACTGATCTTCTTAAAGTTCTTAACTGAAGAGGATTTTGAATTGGAGATATTGCATGAGCATTTTTTAGGTCGGTATACGTTTTCTTTAACTGACTAAGTTGTTCTTGTAACTCAGCTGCAGATAGATTTTTAATTTCTGATTGTTTCATAATAAATTTTGATTATGCTTCGAAATCTCTAGCAACGATAAACTTAGTTTTAACAGGAAGTTTTTGAGCAGCAAGACGTAAAGCCTCTTTTGCTACTGATAGAGGCACACCTCCAACTTCAAACATAATTTTACCAGGTTTAACAACTGCAGCCCAATATTCAACTGCACCTTTACCTTTACCCATACGTACTTCTAATGGTTTCTTTGTAATAGGCTTATCTGGAAATATTTTGATCCATAATTGACCCTCTCTTTTCATGAAACGTGTTGCTGCGATACGAGCTGCTTCAATTTGACGAGAAGTAATAAATGCAGAATCTAAAGATTTGATACCAAACATTCCGTTAGAAAGCTCGTGTCCTCTTTGAGAAACGCCTTTCATTCTACCTTTCTGTACCTTACGGTATTTTGTTCTTTTAGGCTGTAACATTTTTCTTTAGTTTAAATAATTACTTTCTTTTGCGTGCGTTTGGTTTACCGTCTCTTTTTGGAGCAGAAGATCCTGATGATTTAGACTGTTTTTTGTCCATACCAACTAACGGAGAAAGATCTCTTTTTCCATAAACCTCACCTTTCATTATCCATACTTTGATACCCATTCTACCATAAGTAGTATGTGCTTCAGCTAATGAATAATCAATATCAGCTCTGAAAGTTGACAAAGGAATTCTACCTTCTTTGAAGTGTTCAGAACGAGCCATTTCAGCACCGTTTAAACGTCCAGAAATCATAACTTTAATACCTTCAGCATTCATTCTCATTGCAGCCGCGATAGCCATTTTAATAGCTCTTCTGTAAGAGATTCTGCTTTCAATTTGACGAGCGATAGAAGTTGCTACTAAGTAAGCATCTAACTCAGGTCTTTTGATTTCAAAGATGTTGATTTGAACTTCTTTGTCAGTAATTTTCTTAAGTTCTTCTTTTAACTTGTCTACCTCTTGACCACCTTTTCCGATAATAATACCAGGTCTAGCAGTAGTGATAGTAACGGTTACAAGTTTTAAAGTTCTCTCGATAATTATTTTAGATACACTAGCTTTTGATAAACGTGCATGGATGTATTTACGGATTTTAGCATCTTCAGCGATTTTATCACCGTAATCATTTCCTCCATACCAGTTTGAGTCCCATCCTCTGATGATACCAAGTCTATTTCCGATTGGATTTGTCTTTTGTCCCATACTGTTTATTAATTGCTTTGTGTGTTATTATTTGATCCTAACACGATTGTTACGTGGTTAGAACGCTTTCTAATTCTGTGTGCGCGACCTTGTGGAGCTGGACGAAGTCTTTTTAACATCATTCCACCATCTACAGTAATCGTTTTTACAAATAAGCCAGCTTCTTCTAAATTAGCATCAGCATTTTTTTGCTGATAGTTATTAATTGCTGATAACAACAATTTCTCTAATTTTCTTGAAGCTTCTTTTTGACTAAATCTTAATATATTAAGAGCCATTTCTACTTTCTGACCTCTAACTAAATCTGCAACTAAACGCATTTTTCTAGGTGAAGTAGGGCAGTTATTTAATTTAGCAAAAGCAACTTGTGCTTTAGCCTCTTTAGTCTGCTCTGCTCTTTCTCTTTTACGAACTCCCATAGCTTCCTATTATTTTTTACCTTTATTTTTAGCCCCAGCATGACCTCTAAAAGATCTTGTTGGTGAAAACTCTCCTAATTTGTGTCCTACCATGTTCTCAGTAACATATACTGGAACAAATTGACGACCATTGTGAACTGCGATAGTTTGCCCAACAAAATCTGGAGTAATCATAGATGCTCTAGACCAAGTCTTTACAACACCTTTGTTTCCACCTGCGATATTTTCTTGAACTTTCTTCTCTAATTTATAGTGAACGAATGGTCCTTTTTTTAATGAACGTGCCATGTCTATCTAATTATTTCTTTCTACGTTCTACAATATACTTATTACTCGGGTTAACTTTAGAACGAGTTCTATAACCTTTAGCAGGTAAACCTTTTCTTGAACGTGGGTGACCTCCTGAAGAACGTCCTTCACCACCTCCCATTGGGTGATCAACTGGGTTCATAGCTACTGGTCTTGTTCTTGGTCTTCTACCTAACCATCTTGATCTACCAGCTTTACCTGATACGATTAATTGGTGGTCTGAGTTAGAAACTGCTCCGATTGTAGCCATACAAGTTAACAAGATTAATCTTGTTTCTCCAGAAGGCATTTTAATTGTTGCATATTTTCCATCTCTTGCCATTAACTGAGCGAAAGTTCCTGCTGAACGAGCGATTACAGCTCCTTGACCTGGTCTTAATTCGATACACGAAATAACAGTTCCTAGAGGAATTTTACTTAAAGGCATTGCATTTCCAATTTCTGGAGATGCTTCTTCACCTGAAACTACAGTTTGTCCAACTTGTAATCCATTTTGCGCAATGATGTAAGTTTTAGCTCCATCTGCATAATACAATAATGAAATAAAAGCTGAACGATTTGGATCGTACTCGATAGTTTTAACTGTTGCTGGAATTCCAACTTTAGCTCTTTTAAAATCAATGATACGATACTTTTGTTTGTGACCACCACCTGTGTAACGCATGGTCATCTTTCCTTGACTATTTCTACCTCCTGAGTTTTTTTTCGGTGCGATTAATGAACGCTCCGGCTTATCAGTTGTAATAGTGTCAAAGCTATTAACAACTCTAAAACGCTGACCCGGGGTAATAGGTTTTAATTTTCTAACTGACATTTTCTATTAGATATTAGTATAAAAATCTATTGTTTCTCCCTCTTGTACTTGAACAACTGCTTTTTTATAAGCATTTGTTTTGCCACTGATTAAACCACTTTTGGTATATTTAACACTTCTATCAGCTCTGTAGTTCATTGTATTAACTGCAACCACATTCACACCATAAGCTGCTTCGATAGCATTTTTGATTTGAATTTTATTTGCATTTTTAGCAACCACAAAACCAAAACGGTTAAAAACTTCACCATCTTTAGTTATTTTTTCAGTTATAATAGGCTTAATTATGATACTCATAATCTTATTATTTACTTAAATTAGCTTCAATTCCGTCTACTGCACCCTCTAAAAGAACTAAACTTTTTGCATTTAAAATTGCATAAGTACTTAATTCTGAAGTAGTTACAACGCTAGACGCTTTTAAATTGCGTGACGACAAATATACATTTTTATTTGTATCACCCAACACAAATAATGATTTTTTGTTCTCTAACCCTAAAGCTTTCAATACGTTAATGAAATTTTTAGTGCTTGGTGTATCAAATGTAAAATCTTCAACCACTACCAAATTAGACTCATTTACCTTTAAAGATAAAGCTGATTTTCTAGCTAATCTTTTTAAGTTTTTGTTTAATTTGAAAGAATAACTTCTTGGTCTAGGCCCAAAAATAGTACCTCCACCTTTGAAAACTGGACTCTTAGCAGATCCTGCACGAGCAGTACCAGTTCCTTTTTGTTTTTTGATTTTACGAGTACTTCCTGCAACCTCAGCTCTTTCTTTAGCTTTGTGAGTACCTTGTCTTTGATTAGCCAAATATTGCTTTACATCTAAATATACAGCATGTTTATTAGGCTCAATTGCGAAAACTGAATCAGAAAGTTGAACTTTTCTTCCAGTTTCTTTTCCGTTGATATCTAAAACTTTTACTTCCATTACTTCTGAACGATTACATAAGAGTTTTTGTGTCCAGGAATCGCTCCTTTAACTAAAAGCAAGTTCTTTTCAGCAACTACTTTTAAAACTCTAAGGTTTTGTACTGTTACATTATCTCCTCCCATTCTTCCAGCCATACGCATTCCTTTGAATACTCTAGATGGATAAGATGAAGCTCCTACAGAACCAGGCGCTCTTAAACGGTTATGTTGACCGTGTGTTGCTTGTCCAACACCGCCAAAACCATGACGTTTAACAACCCCTTGGAATCCTTTTCCTTTAGAAACTCCAATTACATCAACAAATTCACCTTCAGCGAATAAGTCAACAGCGATTACATCGCCTAACTTGTACTCCGTTTCAAAACCTTTGAATTCAACAACTTTCTTTTTCGCAACTGTACCAGCTTTCTTAAAGTGACCTAACTCAGCTTTAATTGAATGCTTTTCAGTTTTGTCATCGAAACCTAATTGGATAGCTTCATAGCCATCTACATCATTGGTTCTGACTTGGGTAACAACGCATGGACCACACTCGATTACAGTACAAGGAATATTTTTCCCGTTCTCATCAAAGATGCTAGTCATGCCAATTTTTCTTCCGATTAACCCAGACATATTAAACTAATTATTAATTAAACTCTTATTTATAATACAAATAGTATTTGCACACTACTCATTTTGAGGGTGCAAATATATAAATTATTTTTTAATTATCGCAAAAATAAATAGTTAAGTAAAATTTCCTTAAAAAAAGGACTTTTTACCTACTAAAAATGATAAGAAAAAAACCGTAATGCATTCACATTAACGGTTTTTTATAGTAATCATTGCTTTTTTGCAATGGTGTTTATCACACTTTAATTTCTACTTCAACTCCTGAAGGTAACTCTAATTTCATTAAAGCATCGATAGTTTTAGAAGAAGAACTGTAGATATCTAACAATCTCTTATAAGAACTTAATTCGAATTGCTCTCTTGATTTTTTGTTAACGTGTGGAGAACGTAATACAGTAAAAATCTTTTTGTGAGTAGGTAATGGAATTGGACCCGTTACCACAGCACCTGTACTTTTTACAGTCTTAACGATTTTCTCAGCAGACTTATCTACTAAGTTATGATCGTATGATTTTAATTTTATTCTGATTTTTTGACTCATCTCTTTAAAAATTAAGCGTTACCTTTTGCTTTTTTGATTACAGCTTCTGAAATGTTAGAAGGTGTTTCTTCATAGTGAGAGAACTCCATAGTAGATGTAGCTCTACCAGAAGATAATGTTCTTAATGTAGTAACATATCCAAACATTTCTGATAAAGGAACATTAGCTTTGATAGTTTTAGCACCATTTCTATCACCCATATCATTTACTTGACCTCTACGACGGTTCAAGTCACCTACGATATCCCCCATGTTTTCTTCTGGAGTAATAACTTCAATTTTCATGATTGGCTCAAGAATAACAGCTCCTGCAGCTTTAGCTACTTCTTTATAACCCATTTTAGCTGCTAATTCGAATGACAATGCATCAGAATCCACAGGGTGAAACGAACCATCTAATAAAGTAACTTTTAAACTATCAACTGCATAACCAGCTAAAGGACCTTGCTTCATAGCTTCTCTGAATCCTTTTTCTACAGCAGGAATATATTCTTTTGGTACGTTACCACCTTTAACCTCATTAACAAACTGTAATCCCATAGGAGCTTTACCATCTACTAAATCAGCAGGCTCTAAACGGAAAACGATATCACCAAATTTACCACGACCTCCAGATTGTTTTTTGTAAACCTCTCTGTGTTGAGCCGCTTTAGTGAACGCTTCTTTATATTCTACTTGTGGCTCACCTTGGTTAACCTCAACTTTGAACTCACGTTTCATACGATCTACAAGGATGTCTAAGTGTAACTCACCCATACCTGAGATAATCGTTTGACCCGAAGCCTCATCAGTTCTAACTGTAAACGTTGGATCTTCCTCAGCTAATTTCGCTAAAGCCATACCCATTTTATCAACGTCAGCTTTAGTTTTAGGCTCAATCGCGATACCAATTACTGGATCAGGGAATTTCATAGACTCAAGGATAATTGGGTGTTTTTCATCACACATTGTATCTCCAGTCTTGATATCTTTAAATCCAACAGCAGCTCCAATATCTCCAGCCTCAATAAATTCGATTGGATTTTGTTTGTTAGCGTGCATTTGGTAGATACGAGAAATTCTCTCTTTGTTTCCTGAACGTGTATTCAAGATGTAAGAACCAGCATCTAAACGACCTGAATAAGCACGGAAGAAAGCTAAACGACCAACATAAGGATCAGTAGCAATTTTGAATGCTAAAGCCGCGAAAGGCTCTTTTGTATCAGGACGACGGATAATTTTCTTTTGATCTTCTTCTAATAAATCAGCATCATCAGGATGAATTCCTTCGATACCTTCTTTATCTAATGGAGATGGTAAATACTTACAAACTGCATCTAACATAAATTGAACTCCTTTGTTTTTGAAAGAAGAACCAGCGATCATAGGAATGATAGCCATGTCGATTGTAGCAGCACGTAAAGCATTGTTGATTTCTTCCTCAGTAATTGAGTTTTCATCTTCCATATACTTTTCTAATAAGTTTTCGTCGTAAGTAGCAATCTCTTCAATTAAAATTGAACGATACTCTTTTACTTCGTCAACCATATCAGCAGGAATATCGATAATATCGAAAGTAGCACCTTGTGTTTCATCATGCCACACAATAGCTTGATTTTTCACTAAGTCAACTACTCCTTTGAAATCAGCCTCTTCACCAATTGGTAAAGTAATCGCTACTGCGTTTGATTTCAACATATCTTTAACTTGCTGACAAACTCCTAAGAAGTTAGAACCTTGACGGTCCATTTTATTTACGAATCCCATACGAGGAACTCTGTACTGATCTGCTAATCTCCAGTTAGTTTCAGATTGAGGCTCAACACCATCAACCGCACTAAATAAGAATACTAAACCATCTAATACACGTAATGAACGGTTTACCTCTACTGTAAAGTCAACGTGACCAGGAGTATCGATAATGTTAAAGTGATACGGTTTAGATTCAGGTAAAATTTTACCTTGGTTTGTTGGGAAATTCCACTCACAAGTTGTAGCAGCCGAAGTAATAGTAATACCTCTTTCTTGCTCTTGTGCCATCCAGTCCATTGTTGCAGCACCATCGTGTACTTCTCCAATTTTGTGTGATTTTCCTGTGTAGAATAAGATACGCTCAGTTGTTGTTGTTTTACCAGCATCAATGTGAGCCGCAATACCTATATTTCTTGTATATTTTAAATCTCTAGCCATTTCTTTATGAATTAAAATCTAAAGTGAGAGAATGCTTTGTTAGCTTCTGCCATTTTGTGAGTATCCATTCTTTTCTTAACAGCAGCACCTTCTTCTTTAGCAGCAGCTAAAATTTCAGACGCTAACTTTGCAGCCATCGATTTTTCATTTCTTTTTCTTGCATACAAAATCATCCATTTGATAGCGTAAGAAATTTTTCTATCTGGACGAATTGGCATTGGAATTTGAAATGTAGCTCCACCTACACGACGAGAACGAACCTCTACGTGTGGCATTACATTTGTTAATGCGTCTTTCCAAATTTCTAATGCAGATTTTTCCGCATCTTGCTTTTTGTTTTCTACGATTTCTAATGCATCATAGAACACTTTAAAAGCAGTTGATTTTTTACCATCCCACATTAAGTTGTTCACAAAACGTGTAACTAACTGATCGTTAAATTTTGGATCTGGTAAAAGAGGTCTTTTTTTGGCCTGTCTTTTTCTCATGTCTTTTGTTTAAAAGATTTTAAATTACTTTTTCTTTCCAGCTGCAGCAGGTGCTTGTCCTGGTTTTGGACGTTTTGCTCCATACTTAGATCTACGTTGTGTTCTACCTGCAACACCCGCAGTATCTAATGCTCCACGTACGATGTGATAACGTACTCCTGGTAAATCTTTTACTCTTCCACCTCTAACTAATACTATCGAGTGCTCTTGTAGATTGTGACCCTCTCCAGGAATGTATGCATTCACTTCGTTACCGTTTGTTAAACGAACCCTAGCCACCTTTCTCATCGCTGAGTTTGGTTTTTTAGGAGTTGTTGTGTAAACACGAGTACACACACCTCTTCTTTGAGGACAAGAATCTAAAGCAGCCGATTTACTCTTCTTAGTTATTTGGGTTCTCCCTGTTCTTACTAATTGTTGAATTGTTGGCATAATTAAATACTAAAAATTTTTAATGTTTAAAATTCCCGCTTTTTACGGGGTTGCAAATGTAGGAATTATTTTTTACTTTCCAAATCATAATTTATTAATTTTCAATGCAATTGTATTTTTTAGTGTTTTGATTGGCATTGAGTTAGAAAAAAGAAATACAAAAATTCAGATGAATTACTGCATTAGACTCTGAAACAAGTTCAGAATAACAAAGTAGATATAAAATTATTTTACTTTTTTTCGTTTCTTTACTGCTATGAAATTACTCTTGGGTTTACTACTATTTTTTTGTTTCCAATTTTCGTTGGGACAAAATTTCTATTTAAACATAAAAGGAACTTCTGAAATCGAAAACAAAACCATTGATAGTTTGCAATACGAAAACAAACACACTTCAGTAGCTTCTATTTTAGAAGAACAAAAACGATTTGAAAACATGTTAACGAATCAAGGTTTTTTCGATTGGCAGTTATTGGAACAGAAAAAAGTGAACGACAGCAGTTTTGTTTTTTACTACCGATTGGGAAATACAATAAAAAACAACACTATATATATAGGTAAACTTTCTGCTGAAGAAAAATCGCTATTACAATTAGAGAAAGACATTTTAACTATTGCCACGAATGAAGTTGAAAATTTCATGAAGAGCAAAATTGCACTTTTAGAGAAGAAAGGGTATTCGCTTGCTAATTTACAGTTAGTCAATCAGCGAAGAATTGGAAATAATTTAATTTCTGATTTACAAGTAAAACTCAATGCTAAAAGAAATATTACCGATTTAGTCATTGTAGGTTATGATAAATTTCCAGCTGGGATTAAAAAAGCAATTACCAAAAAAGCAAAAAAAGCCACTTTCAATCAAGACAATTTAAAACAGATTAACGATACTTTTGACAAGTTGCAATTTGTGAATCAAATCAAATATCCCGAAATTTTATTCACCACTGATTCCACTAAGATTTTCGTTTACGTTGAAAAATCGAAACCCAATAAATTTGATGGTTTCATTGGTTTTTCAAATGATGACCAAAGCAAATTAACTTTTAACGGCTATTTAGATTTACAATTGCAAAACATTTTAAACACCGGAGAAAAATTCAATTTGTATTGGAAAAACGATGGTAACCGACAAACTTCGTTTAACATCGGAACCGAGTTACCGTATATCTTTAAAAGTCCCATTGGAATTAAAGCGAATTTGAGAATTTTTAAACAAGATTCTACATTTCAAAATACCATAACCGATTTGAATTTGGGTTATTATTTTTCATACAACACCAAAGCTTTTGTAGGTTATCAAAAAACTACTTCTGTTGATATTCAAAATACCAATTCATTTAGTTTGAATGATTTCACTAACACCTTTTTAACTTCAAGTTTTGAACATCTTGAATTGAATCCTGATAGTTTTATTTTTCCTGAAAAAGCAAAAGTTTTTGTGAAATTTGGAACAGGAAATCGAACGATTGCATCTCAAAAAACGAGTCAGTTTTTTACCCAATTGGATGTGAATTATAGTTTTAATCTGAATCAGAAAAACAGCATATTTGTTCGAAATCAGACTTATTATTTACAAAGTGATGATTATATAATTAACGAACTTTTCCGATTTGGAGGAATTAATTCGATTAGAGGTTTTAACGAAAATAGTTTACAAGCCAATGCTTTTACCGGAATCATAGCGGAGTATCGTTATTTATTAGCTTCTAATTTATATTTACATTCTATTACCGATTTTGGCTATTTTCAAGACAAAACTTCCAATACAGAAGACCGTTTATTAGGTTTGGGATTCGGATTTGGATTGTTTACCAAAAATGGATTGTTCAATTTAGTTTATGCTAATGGTAGTACGAGCGACCAAGCTATAAAACTTTCCAATTCGATTGTGCATATTAGTTTTAAAACAAATTTTTAAGATTAAGCCACGGATTAAACGATTTTCACGGATTACTTTTCCAATGGAATATTTAAAAAATCCATTTCATCCTTTAATCCGTGGCAAAACCAAACTATTGAAAATCAAAATCTATAATAAATCAAACTAAAATCCTATCTTTGCCACATGGAAAAAGACAACCAAATATTCGGGATTAGAGCAATAATTGAAGCAATTAACGCAAAAAAGGAAATTGATAAAGTATTCGTTCAAAAAGAGGCACAAGGCGACTTGATGCAAGATTTGATGAAAACAATGAAAAGTAACAACATCAACTTTTCCTACGTTCCTGTTGAAAAACTAAACCGATTAACTCCAAATAATCACCAAGGCGCGGTGGCAACCATTGCTCCTATTTCTTTTGTTGCATTAGAAACTATGGTTGAAAGCGTTATCGAAAGTGGTAAAAAACCTCTATTCCTAATTTTAGATCAATTGTCAGATGCGCGTAACTTTGGCGCTATCATTAGAACAGCAGAATGCACAGGTGTTGATGGAATCATCATACAAAAACAAGGTTCGGCTCCTGTGAATGGTGATACGGTTAAAACTTCAGCTGGTGCTGTTTTTAATGTACCAATTTGTAAAGTAGACCATATTAAAGATGCGATTTTTTATTTGCAAGGTTCTGGAATTAAAACCGTAGCTGCAACTGAAAAAACAGAGCAACACATTTACGACATCAACTTCAACGAAGGCGTTGCGATTATTATGGGTAGCGAAGACCGAGGCGTGAATCCTTCAGTATTGAAAATTGTAGATGAAAAAGCAAAATTACCTATGTTTGGCACAATCGAATCATTAAATGTTTCAGTGGCTTGCGGTGCTTTTTTGTATGAAGCTTTGAGACAGAGAATGTAGTTTACTCAAACTTCCTTAAAATTAATGTTCATGAAAAATTTCATTTTATTTATCGCTGTTTTTATATCAATTCCAAGTTTTAGTCAAGATTTAAAAATAGTAAAAACTACCGATTACGAAATCTCATATCCAAGTAATTTAAGATATGATGATTCTAAAACAAGAGGTACTGAATTTATTATTTACACTGAAAAAGAAGATGAAAAAGATACATTTATTGAAAATATAAATCTTTTAATTCAAAATTTTAAAGGATACCAAATTGATTTAAATCAATACATTGAAATAACTGAAAAACAAATAAATGAAAATGGAATCTTAATAGAATCTAAAAGAACTGTCTTAAATAATTCCGAGGTTCATATTTTAACTTACGAAGCAAATTTAAATGTGAGAAATCTCAAATTTCATCAATATATTTTAGTTAAAAATGAAAAAGCGTATGTACTCACTTATACTGCTGAAATTGATAAATTTGATATTTACTTCCCAGAAATAATTAAAATTTTCAACTCTTTTTCTTTAAAGTAATCACTTCTTTCCTCCCAAAAACTCATATACCACTCTAATTGAAGAAGTAAAATATTCTCTAATGACTTCCTCTGGTTTTGGTGGTGGATTAAAATTTCCTTTTTCGTCGAAGTTTTTCATAAAGGGATCGAGTTCGGGATTGAAATCGGGTTTTTCCCATTCGTAGAAAATCGGTTTTGAAAATTGAGGTGTTTTTAGAACTAAAGCTAAGGCTAATCCCACAAGAAATCCTGCTAAATGGCCTTCCCACGAAATGCCTTCTTTTACATTGGGAAACATATACCAAACACTTCCACCGTATAAAATTACAATGGTGAAAGATAAAGCTACCAATCGGTAATATTTGGTAAAAATGCCTTTGAAGAAGATAAAACTCACCAAAGCATAGATTAATCCGCTGGCGCCAATGTGGTAACTTGGTCTTCCCAACAACCAAGTTCCTAATCCTGAAAAGAGAATTCCTAAAAACAAAACTATAAACGATTGTTCTTTGTAGAAATATCTCAAAATAGGCAACAAGACCAATAACGCGATGGAATTATTCGTCAAATGCTCAATATCGCCATGTAAAAATGGACTAAATAGAATGCCTTTTAATCCAAAAACTTCTCTTGGATAAATTCCAAAATGCGATAAATTATGTTGAAATTGTAATTCGTACCAAAAGACCAACCATAATGTCAATACAAAAAATAACGGTAATAAAATGACCGCTTTTGTAAACTGAAAAGGATTATCGTGTTGTTTTTCCATACTGAATCGAACTCAAAGATAAAGCCAAAAAGATAATTATGAAATAATGGCAGTCTTATTTAAAACACATAGAGACATAAGTTTGACTTTTGGTAAAAAAGGCTTTACACTTAACATAGTTCACAAAGCAAAATCTATATAATCTTAAATTAATGAAATGCCTTTAATTAATAATTTTAGAACCTATGTTTCTATGTGGTAAAAATCTAAAAAAGAATCGCATATTTTTGTAATTTTACGTCATGAATCAACCATTAGCCGAACGCATTCGACCGCAACAATTATCGGATTACATCAGCCAATTGCATTTAGTTGGACCTGAAGGGTCGTTAACGCAACAAATTGCCAAAGGATTAATTCCGAGTTTGATCTTATGGGGACCACCAGGAACCGGAAAAACCACCTTGGCACAAATCATGGCGCAAGAAAGTAAACGTCCGTTTTACCAACTGAGTGCCATACATTCGGGCGTAAAAGACATTCGCGAAGTCATTGAAAAAGCGAAGCAAAGCAGTGGTTTATTCACCGCTAAAAATCCAATTTTATTTATTGATGAGATTCATCGTTTTAGTAAATCTCAACAAGATTCATTATTGGCAGCGGTTGAAAAAGGTTGGGTAACTTTGATTGGCGCAACAACTGAAAACCCGAGCTTTGAGGTTATTCCCGCTTTATTGTCAAGATGTCAGGTATATGTGTTGAATGCATTTACCAAAGACGATTTGGAAGCTTTATTGCATCGTGCGATGAAAACGGATGTGGAACTTCAAAAGAAAGACATTCAATTAAAAGAAACCGAAGCATTGTTAAGACTTTCAGGTGGCGATGGACGAAAATTATTAAATATTTTCGAATTAGTCATTAATGCTACTGAAAGCGACACCATTGAAATTACAAATGAAAAAGTAATGCAATTGGCGCAAAAAAACACAGTGTTGTATGACAAAACTGGCGAGCAACATTACGATATAGTTTCTGCTTTCATAAAATCAATTCGTGGAAGTGACCCAAATGGCGCAGTGTATTGGTTAGCTAGAATGATTGAAGGTGGCGAAGATGTTAAATTTATTGCCAGAAGAATGTTGATTTTAGCAAGTGAAGATATCGGAAATGCAAATCCAACAGCTTTGATTATGGCGAATAATACGTTTCAAGCTGTAACCACCATTGGCTATCCAGAAAGTAGAATTATTTTGAGTCAATGTGCGATTTATTTAGCAACTTCTGCCAAAAGTAACGCAAGTTATATGGCTATTGGAAAAGCTCAACAACTCGTAAAACAAACTGGAGATTTACCTGTTCCTATTCATTTAAGAAATGCGCCAACCAAATTAATGAAAGAATTAGGCTACGGAGAAGAATACAAATATTCACACGATTACCCAAACAACTTTGCGGAACAAGAATTTTTACCTAACGAAATTTCCGAAACTAAATTCTTTGAACCAGGAGAAAATGCACGCGAAAAAGAATTACGTCAATTTCTAAAAAATCGATGGAAAGATAAGTATGGGTATTAAAAAGAGTTAAAAAAATTAAAACTTAACATCTACTTTTTGAGAAATTAATTTTTCTTCCTCATAGTATTCAAAAAACCAACCACTATTTTTCTTAATTAAAATACCACTCAGAACACCTTTAGTTGCAGTAAAAATATTGGTATTTGAAGTTTTTTGTAGATTAAAAACAACAACCGATTTCTCATTTACTAAATTATATCCAAGCTCTGTTGCAACTGCTGTGAATTTTTCAGATAGTACTTGTACTTCGCTGGTATTTTTAGAATCTTCTATTCTTATTTCTTCTTGACTTAAACCTTTTTCTATAGATTTTAATTTTTCTCTAACTGAAGATAAAGCAATTCGAAATGCTTCTACATACGCTTTTTGATATTCTTTTTCTCTACTAGATCCTAAATCGCTTACTAAAAGAACTTTATTGTAACAATCTTTAATCTCAATATTTATTTTAGTGACAAATAAATTATTATTTTCAATAACATTCACAAATAATGCTGAACAACGATTTTGCGCCAATTCTTTTGGAAATTGATCGGTATCATAAAAGGCCTCAAAACCTTCTCTTTCAAAGAAAGATTTAGTCATTGCATTTAAATTATATTTATTATTCTCATTAAAGAAGCTAAACTTTAAAGGAACAACTACATATTTATAATTTCCTTGAGCAAATGAAAATGAAAAACCCAATAACAATAATAAAAATAACTTCTTCATAACTATAATATATTTTTTAATTCTAATAAATGACTTACTTGTAAAACTGGATTTTCAACTTTGATTTTTTGTTCATTAAAAAATACAGCTTCAATTCCTGCTTCTTGTGCTCCAATGATATCAGCCTCATAACTATCGCCTATCATTAAGCTTTCTTCTTTTGAAGCGTTTGCCAAAGATAAGGCAAAATCAAATATGTTGCGATGCGGTTTTTTTACACCCGCCATTTCGGAATTGGTAATCGTTTCAAAATAATGATCAATTTTCGAATTCTTCATTTTTTTGGTTTGAACCGATGCAAAACCATTGGTAATGATGTGCAATTGATATTTTGGTTTTAAATAATCTAATAATTCAATAGCACCATCGAAAAGATGATTAAACTCTGGCAAGTATTTGATATATTCTTCCGATAAATGATGAATCATTTCGTCTGAAACTTCAAAATTCAAGGCATCGAAAACGTCTTTTAAACGATAATAACGTAAATCGTCGTGTGTGATTTGATTCACTTGATACAATTTCCAATAATGTTGGTTTCTTGGAATGTAGATATTAAGAAAATGCGATAATTCAATATCAAAACCTTGTTGTTTGAAAATAGTATCAAATGCAAAAGCTGAATTTTTATCGAAATCCCAAAGTGTGTGATCTAAATCGAAAAAGAGATGTTTTTTATGTTGGAATGAATGCAATGCTATGTGTTTGAATGATTAAAAAAAGCCCAAATGAATGGGCTTCTAAATTATTTGCTTTGAGAGATAATTACGGCGTCTTCGATATGGTAAATCCAATCTTCAACGTCTGTTTCGTTGTATCTAAAAGTCCCTTTTAAAGTCACGTAAGTATCGGTTTTTAACTTTGGAAAAGCGCCACCTTTAAATTTGATTCCAGCAATAGTCTCTGGTCCTGATTTTCCACAGAAGAAACAAGCTGCAAAAACGTTTTTACTTAATGCATAGTTTTTATTATCAATTGGCACAATAAATCCGCTCATGAAAACGGTTTTCTTTTGCATCATTTTCAATTTCATGTTCACTTGTGGGAATTCTACTTCGCCATAAGTCGCATGTTTTTTACGAACATATTTGATATCGCCTAACATTTTCCATGTTAGTGTATCTGATGCTACTGACGATTTTTTAGTAGCTTTTACAACTGAAGTTGTTCTATCTGAAAAGCTCATCATCGAAATAAAAACGACTAAAGCCAAACTTAATTTAATATAATTACGCATTTGCTAATGTTTTTGAAATATTTAAATTGTATGCTTTTATAGCTGGAATTAACGCTGCGATAAAGCCCACAAATATAGTTAGTAAAAATAAAGTTCCTTCTTTCTCCCAAATAAATTCGTATGGATTGAAACTCATTTTGAAATCTTCTTCGGCTGAGTTGGACAACATACTTAATCCTACTCTTCCCAAAATCGTACCAAAAATAAACCCAACAACACATAAAAGCAAACTTTCAATCATCACGACTTTTAAAAGTTGTAGTCTTTTGGCTCCGTTGACACGCATTAAGGCAAATTCATTTTCACGTTCTTTTAATGTGTTGTAAAGTGCGATGAAAATCGAAATTCCTGAAATCAACATGATTCCGTATGCTAAATATTGTAAAGCTGAAATTCCAATTCCGAATAAAGAGAATAAACGATTTACTTCGATTGCAGGTGAAGCAACTTGCATTTTGGTGTTTTGTGCGATGATTCTTGGCCAAGTTACAATTCCCATTTTGTTGCGGAATTTTAGTAAAACGGCAGTGATTTCCATTCCGGGTTCATCTAAAGTCATGTCTGCTTCCTCGTGATGTTCTCCTTCCACATGAACGTGACCTTCTTCCCCGTGAGCCGGATTTTCTTCTTCACCATGTCCACCGTGCATTTGCCAAACACTTGGAATTGTACATAAAATTAAATTATCAACTACTTTTCCTGTTGGTTTTGCAATACCGACAACTTTATAGGCGTAATGATCATGAACTTCTCCTTCAGTTGCATCACCGTGTGAACCAAAGAACTCATCTCCAATTTTTAAGCTTAATTTTTGAGCGATATCACTTCCGATTACTACTTCAAAATTCTTTTCGAATAGTTTGCCTTCTGAAATTTCGGCTCCATATTTATCTAAATAATCGGGTGTTGTTCCTAAGATTTTATAACCGCGATAATTGTCACCAAAGGCTAAAGGAATCGCTTTTTGAACAAACGGATGCTGCATCCAAACTTTTGCCGAATCGTAACTAATATTTCCTGTTGGAGCATCTACTTGGTAAACTGCAGATAAAATCAATTGCAATGGACTTCCTTGAGCGCCCATTACTAAATCAACTCCGTCAATATTACTAGAAAATTTTTCTTCAAATTGCTTTTCGACTAAAACTAAAGTCGTAATAATCGCAACACTTGAGGTTAGCAAAATAACACTCAAGATGGTATTTAATGGTTTGAACCATATATTTTTCCATGCTAATTTTGCTATCATATCAAGGTAATTTTATTGATAAATCTTTCTTTAATTCGGTTGTCGTGCGTAACGATTAGTAAAGCCGCTTTATATTCTTTCGATAATGAAGTCAACAATTCGATTACTTTATCTGCATTTTTATCATCTAAACTTGATGTGGGTTCATCAGCTAACAATACTTTTGGTTCATTCATCAACGCTCGAGCAATCGAAACACGTTGTTGTTGTCCAATACTTAATTGCGATGGTAATTTAGACGCTTGGTTTTCGATTCCCAATTGTTCTAATAATTTCTTAGCTCTTTTCGTATGCTTTTTACCCGTTGCTAACCAACTTGCCATTTCCAGATTTTCTAAAACGGTCAAAGCGCCAATAAAATGCGATTTTTGAAAAACCACTCCAATGTGTTTTCCACGAAATTTATCGGTTGCTTTTTCAGAAAGGGAAACGATATCGGTTTTATCGATTTCAATTGTTCCTGATTTTGGTTTTAGTAAACCTGCTAAAATATGCAAATAGGTAGTTTTTCCTTTTCCAGAATCACCTGTAATCAACAAAGTACTTCCTGCTTCACAATACAAATCGGGCATGTGAAAGATTTGGTCTTTGGTGTAGGAAAAAGTGATGTTTTTGGTGCTAATCATAGTTCAACGAACATTAATTTTAGTGTTGCAAGATAAGAAATTGAATAGAAAAATTTCTTAAATAATTTCTAATAAAAAACCTTGTGATTTACTTTCATCACAAGGCATTTATATTTTAATCTCAAATATTATTCTTCGTCATGAGTACACAATCCTACTATCGTATGGAAAGTGTCATGTAAACCATTTAAAGCTTTAGTGATTTTTTCATCAGAAGCTTTCGATTTCACTAATTTATCTAATGCTTTACTATCTTTTGCTAATTTATTAACCGAAGCTAAAATTTCTTTTTTATTGAATTGCGCTGGAATTTTAGCCATTTTTAAAGCATTTGCTTTTTCAGCCATTTCTGCACTTCTTTCTTTGATAGGCTGTAAATTTCCTTCTTCACTTGGATGGAAAGTTTGCGACATTACCTTGTGAAACGTTTTGATTTCTGGCCAAGAAGCAAAAGTATCTGGTTTTGGCATCGCTGTTTTGTATCTTTTACTTACTTCTGTCCAGTTTACAACATTCCATAAAGCAGATAAATAATCACCTCGTTTGTTTTGATATTTTAAATAATAAGCGTGTTCCCAAACGTCGATTCCGAAAATTGGCGTTCCTTTTACTTCGGCAATATCCATCAATGGATTATCTTGATTTGGAGTTGAACTCACTACTAATTTTCCTTCTTTCGTCACAACCAACCAAGCCCAACCTGAACCAAATCGACTTGCTCCTGTTGCATTTAATTTTTCTTTCAATCCGTCTAAACTTCCGAAAGTTTCATTTACCGCTTTTTCTAACTCAGCCGACATTTTAGTGTTTTTCTCAGGTGTTAATACCGACCAAAACAATTCATGATTGTAATGTCCACCTGCATTGTTACGAACAGCTGCTGGCATTGTAGAAACTTTTGCAAAAATTTCGTTTAAGCTTAGTTTTTCATCTGCTGTTCCTGCTAAAGCAGTATTTAGATTTTTAACATAAGCTGCGTGATGTTTGCTGTAATGAATTTCCATAGTTTGCGCATCTACAAAAGGCTCCAAAGCATTGTACGCATAAGGCAAAGCTTTTTGTGTAAACTGCGCCGAAGCAGTAAGAGTTACTAAAAGTGTTGCAACTAAAAGTTTTATGTTCTTCATGATATTTTAATTTTTGATAAAAATACGGCTTATTGATTAGATAAAAAATTAAGAATTCTTAAAATTTCTATAATTCTTGGTTTATACGCAAAGAACACAAAAGTTTTTCGCAAAGTTCGCAATGCGAAAATTAATAAAAACTATGTGCCTATGTGTTTTAAAAAAATCAAAAAATCCCTTCATCCTGAAAACTCAAATAACCATTTTCGGTAATGATAAGATGATCTAAAACTTGGATTTCTAATGTTTGCCCTGCTTCTTTGATACGCTTTGTGATTTTTAAATCGGCTTCACTTGCGATTAATTTTCCTGAGGGATGATTGTGGGAAAGAATTAATCCCGTTGCATTTTGTTCAAATGCCATTTTGAAAATGATTCGAATATCTACAACGGTTCCTGTGATTCCTCCTTTTGAGAGTTGGGCTTTGTAAATGACTTTATTGGAATTATTGAGATACAAAACCCAAAATTCCTCGTGAGGCAATTCGCCAATAATGGGTTGCATTATGTCGAAAACGGCTTTACTGGATGTGATTTTTTTGAGTTCTATGGCGTCTTCGGCTCTGCGTCTTCTTCCTAATTCTAATGCAGCGGCAATGGAAATGGCTTTGGCTTCTCCAATTCCTTTGAATTGCATGAGTTGGGAAACCGACATTTTCCCTAACGTATTCAGATTATTTTCGGAAGAAGCTAAAATGCGTTGGCACAATTGTACCGCACTCTCATTTCGAGAACCAGAACCAATTAAAATAGCAAGCAATTCGGAATCAGATAAGGTGGATTTACCTTTAAGAAGAAATTTTTCACGTGGGCGATCGTCTTCAGCCCATTGATTGATTGGCGTGTACATAAAATTTTATTTTGGCGTTTATAAGAACAAAGCTAATTAAAAAATCTAAAAAATGAAAAAAATCTAAACTTTTACCACATAGAAACATAGGTTGCTTTTCATTTAATAAGGCTTTTTATTTTTGATAGGTTACAGAGAAGCTTAATGAATCAATTTATTGACTAAGAAATTCTTTATTTTCTATGTTTCTATGTTTCTATATGGTTTTAAAAATTGCACAAAATAAATGGCTTAAAAATTGCGTTTGAAATTACAATCTGTCATTTAAACAAAGGAATAACCTCATAATATCTTACTTGATGTGATTTCTCCTTCGTCGAAATGACAAATTACAAATTTTATTTTTTTAATAGTTTATTTCCCAAAAAGATTATGAAAAATAAAACCCCTAAAAATATTAGAATTACAAAACAGATTATAAAAAAACTCAATAAGCGTTTTACTATGTGCAAATCTTTATCTCTAAATCTTTTATAATGCTTTTCAAGAGCCGGAAAAACATCTAAAAAATTAAAGAAATTGAAAATCAAATCAAGCAAATCTCCCATATTTGCTAATTGATTAATTCTTTCACCTCATCAAAATTCAATCCACCATAATTTCCTGAACTCATTAATAATAAAGCGGAGTTTTCAATATTTTGGCTGAATAAAAAGTCTTTAAATTCGGTTGGATTGGTGTAAATAATTAAATCTTCTCTTTGGAACGATTGTGCGATTTGATCATAAGTAACTTCCTCCAAACGTTTGATTTTTACCGCATCGGGTGAATAGAAAACTACGGCAACATCGGCCGCATCTAAAGCGCCTTGGTATTCTTTTAAGAACTCGGCATTTAAACTGCTGTAAGTATGTAACTCTAAACAAGCAATTAATTTTCTATCAGGATATTGTGCTTTCACCGCTTTTGTAGTGGCCGAAACTTTACTTGGCGAATGTGCAAAATCTTTATAAGCAACTTTATTTGCACTTTCGGCAATTTTTTCTAATCGTTTAGAAGCACCTTTGAAACTAGCGATTGCTTCGTAAAATTCGGCTTCGTCTACTCCCATGCATTGGCAAATCCATTTGGCACCGGCTAAATTGCTTAGATTGTGTGCCCCGAAAACTTCAATTGGCATTGAACCTTCTGGCGTATCTAGCAACGTGGTTCCGTTTTCAACTGTGTAACTTGGTGTTTGATACGCAATTTTTCGGATTGGATTTTCGGTTCCTTCGGCTACTGCTTTTACGGCTTCGTCATCTTCGTTATAGACTAAAATTCCCCCACGCGTGATTTGGTTAGCGAAAATTCTAAATTGTTCTACATAATTATCAAACGTTGGAAACACGTTGATATGATCCCAAGCAATTCCAGATAATAATGCAATATTCGGTTGGTACAAATGGAATTTTGGTCGCAAATCGATTGGAGAAGTCAAATATTCATCACCTTCCAAAACAATAAAATCATTATTTTCGGTTAAATGCACCATCGTATCAAAACCTTCCAATTGGGCTCCCACCATATAATCCACTTCAATATTGTGATAATGCATTACATGTAAAATCATAGAAGTAATTGTAGTCTTTCCGTGTGAACCACCAATCACCACTCGGGTTTTGTTTTTCGATTGTTCGTATAAAAATTCAGGATACGAATAAATTTTCAAGCCTAATTCTTGTGCTTTTAATAATTCTGGATTATCCGCTTTAGCGTGCATTCCTAAAATAATCGCTTCGATATCCGTTGTGATTTTTTCAGGAAACCAACCTTCTTCGGCTGGCAACAATCCTTTTTTCTCCAAACGCGATTTTGAAGGTTCGAAAATAGCATCATCGCTACCTGTTACGTGAAATCCTTTGTTATGTAATGCTAATGCTAAATTGTGCATGGCTGCTCCGCCGATGGCTATGAAATGTGTTCTCATTTTTTTGTTGAATTGTTAAACTGTTAATTTGTTAAATCGATTAAACGATTCAACATTTCAACAATTACACTATTTGTTTTCAAATTGTTCTTTTAACTTATTGGCTTTTGCTTTATCTTTTAACTTATTCAAATATAAGTCATATAATTTTTCGAAAGTAGTTTTTGAATTCCCAATTTCGTGTGCTTTTTTATAATGGATTTCTGCTTTCGCATAACGGCTGAAATAGACATCAATATATCCTTTTGCTAAATAACCATCAACTTTTGAAAGTGTCATTAATTCATCGGCATATTTTTGTGCTTTTTTTTCGCTTCCGCCAATAATTGCTGGTAATTCGATATATAACATTACTAAAGCCCAACGTGTTTCGATATGTTTTGAATCTAATTTTGCTGCAGTTAAAAACGATTTTTCTACTTCATCAATCATTCCTAAAGCTTTGAATTTATTGGATTCTTTGGCTTTCATTCCTAATGCGCCACCATATTTATACCAATAATTAGCATTTTTAGGATAACTAATTTTTAGTCTTTTATAGTTGGTAATCGCGACATCCCATTTTTTTTGATGTCCAGCAATATCGCCAAGAAATTCGATGGCTTTAGTATGATTTGGTTGTGATTTTAAAAACTCTGAAAATAGCTTTTCTGCTTCGTTGTATTTTTTTTGTTCATACAAATTCTCAGCCTTTTCAAATGTTGATTGCGAAAAGACTGAAAACGAAAAAAACAGGAAAAACAATTGGATAATTTTCATTTTTCAAAAATAGTAAAATGATTTTGGTTAATTTTACTTACAAATAATTTATTTTTTATTCGTCCCAACCTTTTTATATTTTTTTCACTCTATAGATAAAAACAAACTATTATGCGCAAAATATTATTATTAATCTTGTTAGTTAATTCTTTCCATGTATTTAGTCAATATGATGATAAGTGGAAAGAAGTTTACAAATATGAATTGGACGGAAAAATCAAATCCGCACAAGAAGAAGTAGAAGAAATTTACAAAAAAGCAAAACGTAAAAAAGAGGAGGTTCAAATTATAAAATGTTTTTTCTATTTATCAAAATTTGAACAAGTTTTTGATGAAAAAGCTCAAACTACGATTATTCATAATATTCAAAAAGAAATCAATGAAGCAAAACCTGTTTCAAAAGCACTTCTGCACTACATATACATTGATATTTTAGAAGAATATTATAATAGAAATCGTTATACAATAAAAAAAAGAACTAACTTAGAAAATCAAAAAAACACTGATTTTTTAACTTGGACAGAAGATGATTTTAAAGCTCAAATAGAGAAAAATTACAACCAACTGTTACTTAACGAAAATGATTTAAGATCAGTAAATCTTGATAAATTCAAAGATATTTTTGATATTTCACCAAGTGTAGACGATAAAAATTATTCAATCTATGAATTCCTTTCTCAGAAAAGTTGTAACTATTACAAATCAAGAATTGTTTCATGGAGACTAAAAAAATCAACTGATTTTGAAAATGATATCAAAATATTTTATACTAATCCTAATTCCTTTGTAAATTTTGATTCTAAAAAACTAGAAGATGAAAATCTAAGAAAGTTAATTTCGATTTTTCAGAAAAATGAAAAATATTATTTAGATAAGAAAAATTTCGACAAAGTTGATTTTGCTTATTATGAAAGGTTAAAATTCATCAAGGAAACGTTTTGGAATGAGGAAATATATTTGGAAAAAATTTCTTCATTAGAGAAAACGACTCAAGGTTTATTTTTAAAACAATTTTTAAGAGTTGACAGAGCTCAATATTATCAATCTAAAACATACAAAAACGGAAAAATCAATTCCTACAAAAATACTTTATCTTTAATTGACACAATACTGAATGCAAAAATCAACGTTAATGCACTAGCTGAAGCTGAAAAAATAAAAATAGAAATTACGAATAAAAGTTTGAACATTAAATTACCAAAAATAATTTACCCATTACAAAACAATAGAGCCTTTGTAAACTTCAAAAATGTAGACACAATTTCCATTTCTTACTTTAGGCTAAATGAAAAAATTAGTGCTCTTTTAGATAATAACTATGATTATACCCGAAATAAAAACATCAACACAGACTCTATTGTTAAATTAATAATAGCTAAAAACACGCCATTAAAAGAGCAAACAATTGTTTTACCTAACAAAAAAGATTATTTTGAGTATAATACAGAAGTTTTACTAGAAAAATTAGATACTGGAAAGTATTTAATTTATGTAGAAACCAATAACAATCTGAATACAAAAGCTTTCGCTTACAATAAAATTTCAGTTACTAACCTTTATTTAATAGAAGATAAGGAAGATAAGAAAGATGTATTTTATTTGTATGATAGAAAAACTGGAAGACCTTTAGAAAATGTAATTATTAGAAATGAAGATGAAGCAATAAAAACAAGTAAAAATGGGAATGCATATTTTAAACATAGAGATAGAATTAAAGACAAAACATACAAAAATGAAATTTTAGTAACCTTTAAAGATGATTCGCTTACAACAAAATACAATCGTGGCTTTTCATATAAAAACGAACAGAATAATCAATATGAAGACGATTTTATCAACTGGGAAGCTAAAGCTTTAGTATTTTTTGATCGTGCAATTTACAGACCTGGGCAAAAGTTATATTACAAAGGCGTGATTATTCAAAAGAAAGACAACAACAAAAGTGTTGTTCCATTTTTAACTGTACATGTAAGTATTTACGATGTTAATCAGACAACCTTGAAAGAATTTGACGTTCAAACTAATGAATTTGGAAGTTTTTCGGGTGAATTTGAAATTCCTAAAAATGTTCTAACAGGCGAATTTACTATAGAAATTGATGAGCCAAACAACTACGAACAAGATTCAAAATACTATAACAAAAAAGATGATGAACATCAATTTTGGGACAATGTTGATTTTGAAAGTCACACCGAATTTAATTTTAAAGTTGAGGAATACAAGCGCCCAACATTTGAGATAGTTTTTGATGAAATTACAGAAAATTACACTATTGGCGATTCTATAAATATTAAAGGAAATGCAAAAGCATTAGCTGGAAATAATCTTACCAATGCCAAAATTGAATATTCCATTTCAAAAAGTGTCCATAGTAAAACTAATAGTATTCCGTTTGATGAAGATTATATTATTTCAGAAACTACAACTGATGAAAATGGAAATTTTTCAATACAATTCATGGCTAATGAACCTACTGTTCCAAACAATGAAATTGAAACAATAAATTTTACAATTGATTTTAAAGTTACTGATATTCAAGGAGAAACGAGAACTGCCTCACAAACTATTTCAGTAGGAAGAGAAATGTTAAATATTAATTTAAGCATCAAACCTGAATTAATTTCTGAAGAAAATAACATCTTGTATATTTCCACAAAAACGCTAAACAATTATCCCATTGAAGCAAAGGGTGTTGTGAAAATTTATGAAATAAAAAGTAACGCATTTTTAAAAAGAAGGCTTTTCTCAATTCCTGAAATACAAACAATTAAACGAGAAGAATTTAAAAAATTATTTCCTCATGAGCCTTATGATAACACCGATGAAAAAACAGAAGAAATTCTCATAAAAACTATTCCTTTTGACACAAAAACTAGCAAAGAAATTGCTTTAGAATTTTTAAAAAATTACAGAAATTCTAAATTCAAAATAGTTGCTGAAGCTTATGATTTGAAAAACAATCTAATAACTAGACAAAGAGTAATTAATGTAAAATCAAAAGAATATCCTTATTCTGAAGATGAACTTTTTACTTACAAAGACATTACAACTCCTAATTCTAAATTTTATACTATTGAAATTCAATCTATTATTCCTGATTTATATATAACTTCTCGTTTTTATGCAGACGAAGATCTAATACAGGAAGTGAAGACAATTCAATTAAAAAATGGAAAAACTGTATTTAATTTTAACAAGGAAGTAAAATATTTGAACCATTTAACATTTCATTTCTCAACCATATGGGAAAATGAAGGTTATACAAAATCACACCAAATAAAAAGAGAAGAATCAGATGAAAAGTTCTTAATTGAAATTGAAAGTTTACGCAATAAAATTGAACCTGGAAGTACAGAAAATTGGTCCTTTGAAATTACAAATCCAAAACAACAAGCCGAAATTTTAGCCAGTATGTATGATAGTTCTTTAGACCAATTTGCAAAAGATCGTTGGAACAGCTTTCATTTCCAAGAAAATTATTCCTATCCAAGAATACCTTATATTACAAATTATGGTACTACCATTAATCTTTTTGTAAACAATTTTAGAACTCCAAGAAATCACTTTGCTATTTATAAAAGAGAACCTGAACTATATTGGTTTGGTTTTGATTTTAATGACCCAAAAAACAATTACACATATAAAAATTATCAGAAGAGAATAAGTAATGTAAATAAAATTCCTAAAAACTCTAAATTAATTTCTGGAGTTGTACAAGATGAATTGGGACCAATACCCGGAGCAAATGTATACATCAAAGGAACCAACAGAGGTACTACAACCGATTTTGATGGCGAGTTTTCTATTGAAGCCGCTAAAGGAGAAATTATTGTTATAAGTTATACCGGAAAAAAATCAGAGGAAATATCAATTGAGCAATTAAAAAATATAGAAATAAATTTAAAAGACGATTTGATTAATGGTAATGAAGTTGTTGTTACAGCTTTAGGCATCAAAAAGCAAGAAAAAGTTGTAACATATGCAGCTCAAAGTACAAATTCAAACATATTTTTAGAGCATGAAGAATCTGACTTAGTTAATGCTCTTTCAGGTAGAATAGCTGGTGTTCAAGTTACTAATTCTTATGGAGGCGTTGGATCAAGTACTCGAATTGTATTAAGAGGAACTTCGACAATCACAGAAGAAAATCAAACTTTATATGTAATAGATGGAATTGTTTATGATAGTTCAAACTATGACAACACAAATTCTAATGCAATTTCTTTTAATCCAGATGATATTGAGTCTATTTCGGTTTTAAAAGATTCTATAGCATCTGCTTTGTACGGAATTAGAGGCAAAAACGGAGTAATCATAATTACAACTAAAAATGGATTAAAAGAATTAACTCAAGTTAAAACAAGAAGTAATTTTAATGAAACGGCTTTCTTTTATCCTCATATTAAAACGGATAGTAATGGTAAATTTTCTTTCCAATTTACTACACCCGAATCCTTAACCAAATGGAAATTACGTCTATTTGGTCACAATAAAAATTTAGAATCAGGTTATTTTGAATCGAGCATTATTTCGCAAAAAGATGTTATGATTCAAACCAATATGCCTCGTTTTGTTCGTGAAAAAGATGAAATTACCTTAACGGCAAAAGTGGTAAATCTAACTAATGAAATCAAATCAGGAAATGCTATGTTATTGCTTTTTGATGCAACTACTATGCAACCGATTGATGCAATTGCGAATAATAGTTCTAATGTAAAAGCTTTCAATTGTAAATCAAAAGAAAGTGTTCCTGTTTCTTGGACAGTTACAATTCCAGAAGGAGTTCAAGGATTACAATATAAAATAGTAGCTAAATCGGGTAATTTTTCTGATGGTGAAGAAAATATTTTACCCGTAATAAGTAATAAAGTCTTACTAACCGAAAGCATTCCGATTTGGGTAAAAGGGAATTCTAAAAAAGAATATGTATTTGATAACCTTAAAAACAATGAATCTAAAACTTTAAAAAACCATTTATTTACTTTAGAGTATACTTCAAACCCAACATGGCTTGCTCTTCAATCATTACCCTATTTAATGGAATACGAACATGAATGTGCAGAACAAACTTTCTCAAGATATTATGGCAATTTTATAGCTACAGAAATTATTTCTAGTAATTCCAAAATAGCTAGCTTATTTGAATCTTGGAAAAATAACCCGAAAGCGGTTTCAAAGCTCACTCAAAATGAAGAATTAAAATCTATTGTTTTAAATGAAACACCATGGTTATTAGATGCCGAAAATGAAGAACTAAAAAACAAACGTTTGGCGCTGTTAATGGATTTAAATACCATGAAAGAATCTCAAAAATCTACCATCAAAAAAATAGAAGAAAAACAATTAGCCTCTGGTGGGTTTGCATGGTTTGATGGTGGAGAAGAAAATATTTTTATTACCCAACATATTTTTTCAGGCTTTGGGCATTTAAGTAAAATGTTCCCTGAAAAAAAATCGGAATTTAAAAATATAACTTCAAAAGCAATTCCTTATTTAGACAGTAAATACATAAATCAAAGTACGCTTAAAAATGAACGTATTAATTATTACGCTTATTCCAACTTACATTATTTATATGCCCGAAGTTTTTATTTAGAAGAATATCCTATTTCAAAAAAAATAGATTCCATTATAAACATTCAAAAAGTGGAGTTTAAAGCTAATTGGTTAAATTATTCTTTATACCAAAAAGGATTATTAGCATTAACGATGAATCGATTTGGTGATAAAAAATTCGCAGAGAAAATCATTGAAAATTTAAAAGAAACAGTAGCTCGAAATGATGATTTTGGCATGTATTGGATTGAAAATAAAAATGGATATTATTGGTACCAATCGGCTATAGAAACACAAGCATTATTAATTGAAGCCTTTTCCGAAATTGAAAAAGACAAAAAGTTTGTAGATGAAATGAAGGTTTGGCTGTTAAAACAAAAACAATTAAAACATTGGCCTACAACAAAAGCCACAACAGAAGCCATTTATGCGCTTTTATTACAAGGAACCGACTGGACAAGTATAAAAGATAATACCAAATTTAAAATCGGAAACGAAAAAGTATTGTCTAAAAAAATATCAGAAAAAAATAAAGATGCAAGTACTGGATATATAAAAATGAATTGGAATTCTGATGAAATTTCAAAAGAAATGGGACAAATTTCAGTTGAAAACAAATCAGATGTAGCTGGATTTGGTGGTTTATATTGGCAATATTTTGAAGATTTAGATGCTGTAAAATCAGATAGCACCTCAGCACTTTCAATTACAAAAAACCTTTATAAAAAAGTAAAAACTTCAGAAGGAGATAAACTTATCGATATAAATTATGAAAATGTAAAAGTTGGTGATTTAATTACCATTCGACTAATAATTAATACGGATAATGATTTAGAGTTTGTTCATTTAAAAGACTTACGAGCATCTTGTTTTGAGCCTATTGATGTAATTTCGAAGTACGAATGGAAAGACGGCATCAGTTTTTACAGAAGCACAAAAGATGTAGCAACTCATTTCTTCTTTGACAAAATTAAATTCGGAACTTATGTTTTTGAATATGATGTTAGAGTAAATAATTCAGGAGTATTTAATGACGGAATTGCAACTATTCAAAGCATGTATGCTCCAGAATTCTCGAGTCACTCAACCAATACCAAATTAAAAATTCAAAAGTAAACCATAAAAAAAACGTCCCGAATAATCGGGACGTTTCTATTTATATTGTAATTAAAAATTACTTCACAATAGTCATTTCGTCTACAATGTGTTTAGCACCTGAGAAATTCTCAATTACCCACAATACATAACGAATATCTACGTTGATTGTTCTTTGTAATTTTTTGTCAAAGATTACGTCACCTGCCATAGCTTCGATGTTCCCGTCGAATGCTAAACCGATTAATTCACCTTTTCCATTTAATACTGGCGAACCTGAATTTCCTCCTGTAATATCATTATCAGTTAAGAAATTTACATGTAATGAACCATCTTTATCTGCGTAACGACCGAAATCTTTAGCTGCGTTCATTTGTAATACTCTTTCTGGCAAATCAAATTCTAAATCACCTTTTTTGTATTTTTTAACTTGACCAGCTAATGTAGTGTAGTTATTAATTTTAGCATCATTACGTTTGTCTGCTGGTAAAGAACGTACTTTACCATAAGTTAAACGTAAAGTTGAATTGGCATCTGGATATTTAATTTCTCCAATTTTAGATTCTCTCAAACCTTCCACCAATAAACGGAAAGAAGCACCAAAATCGTTTTGAGCTTTGATTAATTCCTCACTTCTAAAGCTATAATGAGTTAATAAATCATTTGTTAATACATAAAGTGGATCATTTTTAAGTAATTCTTCAGATGGTAAATTTAAGAAAGCTTTTACTCTATCAACAGAAGTAAAAATACTTAAATCAAATGCTGCGTTTACATATTTAGTAAAATCGCCATTGTTTTCTTTAGCTAGTTTTTCAACCATTGGAGCCAAAGTATAACCTGCTTTACTAGAATATAAATTTAATTGTGCCGCTAAAATATCTTTCTCTGCTGGAATATGCATTTCTTTATACATTTCATCCACCATTTCTAAGATTGCAGGTGCCATTTGTGCTCTTTTAGCTGCATCTGCTTTAGCATAATTTTCTAATTGTCTTCCTAAACCTCTACTAACAGTTCCAAAAGCAGAAGTTCTAAATAATTGCATTAAATAATTATCATGACGTGATTTTTCATTCGTCATTGCATAATATTTATTAATTGTAGGAACTACATTACCATATTTTGCTTTGTTAGCTGGTTGATTAGCCCATTTATGGAATTTAGCTTCTTGAGCTGCTTTTGTTTTTGCTGTTCCAAATTTTGTCAATGCATCAATCATTCCTTGACGGTTTTTCCAGTAATTAGCTACTCCTGCAAATTTAGAAGCATAGATAAGGTTTAAAGCATCAGATTGAACCATATATTTTTTCATATTGTCCATTCCTGTTTTAGAACCTTCAACCCAAGCTGGATAAGCAAATTTTACGTTTTGCTCAATTCCGCCTGCTGGCATCCAACGGTTAGTTCTACCAGGATAACCTAAAATCATTGCGAAGTCATTTTCTTTAACTCCACCAATGTTTACTGGTAAATAATGTTTTGGTTGTAAAGGAACGTTATTTGTAGAGTATTCAGCTGGATTACCGTTTGCATCAGCATACACTCTAAACATAGAGAAATCTGCTGTATGACGTGGCCATTCCCAGTTGTCTGTATCACCACCAAATTTTCCTAAACTTTCTGGTGGAGTTCCTACTAAACGAACGTCTTTGTAATCTTGGTAAACGAAATAGTAATATTCATTTCCTTGGAAAAATGGACGAACAGAAACTGTATATTTCCCACCTTCGTTGTTTTCTTTCTCAATTTTCGCGATTTCAGCATTGATAGCTTTTTCTCTATCCGCTTCGCTCATTGAAGGATTTACAACAGATAAGATTCTTTTTGTACAATCGTCCATACGAACAAAGAAACGTACATATAAACTTGAAGGTTTTAACTCTTCAGCTCTGTTTTTTGCCCAATACCCATTTTTTAAATAGTTTTTTTCTGCTGAAGATAATTCTGCAATGGCATCATATCCACAGTGGTGATTAGTCAAAACCAATCCATCTTTTGAAATTAATTCAGCTGTACATCCACCATTAAATTGAACGATAGCATCTTTTAAACTGTGGTTGTTGATACTGTAAATTTCTTCGGCTGTTAATTGCAAGCCCATTTTTTGCATGTCGCGGTGATTTAAACGCTCAATGAACATTAAAAACCACATTCCTTCATCTGCTTTTACCGAAGCTGGCACAAGCATAATAGCAGAAACGACAAATAATACTAATTTTTTCATAATAAATCTGTGTTCTTTTGATTTGTGTGGCGAATATACTTAAAAATACGATTTCGATAAAATTATCATTTCAAAATCAAGTTAGATTGAAGCAATTTTAACTTTTTATTATAATAACTGCATTAAAAACAAAAAAGCACCTTCAAATAAAAGATGCTTTTTCTTACGTTTATTTTAACTTTTTTTATTTTTCTTCAGCATTCAACATTTGCCACAATTTGTCTTTCAACTCTTGTAAACCTTGTTGTGCAACAGATGAAATAAACATATAAGGTGTTCCTTTAAATTCCTTATCCAATTGTTTTTTCAATTCTGCTTTTAACTCGTCATCTAACATATCGCATTTTGAAATCACAATTAAACGATCTTTATCTAACATTTCTGGATTGTAACGACGTAATTCATCTAACAGAATTTCGTACTCTTTCTTAATATCATCGGCATCCGCAGGAACTAAAAACAACAAAGTTGAATTTCGTTCGATATGACGCAAAAAATAATGACCTAAACCTTTTCCTTCTGCTGCACCTTCAATAATTCCAGGAATATCAGCCATTACAAACGATTGAAAATCTCTGTAAGCTACAATTCCTAAATTAGGTTTTAAAGTTGTAAATGGATAATCGGCAATTTTTGGCTTTGCCGAAGTTAAAACTGACAACAAAGTTGATTTTCCTGCATTAGGGAAACCTACCAAACCTACATCTGCTAATACTTTTAATTCTAAAGTTACATCTACTTCTTTTACAGGCATACCTGGTTGTGCATAACGAGGCGTTTGATTCGTAGCACTTCTAAAATGCCAGTTACCTAAACCTCCTTTTCCACCTTCTGCTATGATTTTCATTTCATCGTGCTCTGTAATTTCGAACAAAACATCACCCGTTTCTTGATCTTTTACAACTGTTCCTAATGGGACTTCAATAAATTTATCTTCTCCATCATGACCTGTACTTCTTGAACTTCCTCCATCGCCACCGTGACCCGCACGAACGTGTTTCAAAAATTTTAAATGAAATAAAGTCCAAAGATTTTTATTTCCTTTAATATATACGTGTCCACCACGACCTCCATCACCACCATCGGGTCCACCTTTTTCAATAAATTTTTCTCTGTGTAAATGCGACGACCCTTTTCCTCCCTTTCCGGAAGAAACATATATTTTTACGTAGTCTACAAAATTTCCTTCTGTCATCTTTTCTTAGTGTTCAGTTATCAGTGTTGAGTGTTCAGTAATTTTCCAACCTACAAAACCTCTTTTCTGATAACAATTTGTTATTCTCAATGACACTATTTAGAACTGCATACTAAATACTGAACACTGAATACTTAATTATTATTCTTTTAAATTGGTAATTAAAACTTTATCAATTTTAACACCGTCCATATCGATAACTTCGAACTCTAATTTGTTCCAAATTAACTTTTGTCCTTGTTTTGGGATTACTCCTAATTCTGTTATGATTAATCCACTTACTGTTGTTACTTCGTAATCTCCAATTAACTCATCCATATCAAAATAAATTAAGAAATCGTGCAGCGAATAATGTCCGTCAACTAACCACGAACCGTCTTCTCTTGCTACAATTTTAAATTCGTCTTCATAGAAATCAGCCGCATCTCCTACTAACGCTTCTAAAATATCATTCAATGTAATTATTCCTTGAAAAACACCGTGTTCATCGGTAACCAAAGCATAATGCACTTTTGAAACCTTGAAATTTTCCAATGCTTTATATGCCGATGTTTGCTCAATAAAATATACCGGCTCTTTAATTATCGATTTTAAATCGAAATTTCCTTTTTCAAAACTGGCAAACAAATCTTTCAACAAAACGATTCCTTCTACATCGTCTAAATTATCCGCACATACTGGATAAACCGAATGCAATTCATCTAAAACTTTCGCTTTGATTTCTTCAATGGAATCTTCGTAAGACAAATACACAATTGAATTTCGGTGTGTCATTAATGAATTAACTTTTCTATCGCCAATATGAAAAACACGTTCCACAATATCTTGCTCAATTTCTTGAACTTCACCTACTTCAGTTCCTTCTTTTATAATGGCTTTGATTTCTTCTTCTGTAACTTTTCCGTCAGCTGTTGGTTTAATTTGCAAAAGTTTCATCAAAGATTCAGTTGAAATAGTCAGCAACCATATAAAAGGCATTGTAATGGTAGAAACTAATTTCATGGGAACCGCAACTGCTTTTGCAATTCCTTCTGGATAATTTAAACCGATTCTTTTTGGCAATAATTCACCTAAAACTAAAGAGAAAAATGTTAATACCACTACTACAATTCCCACAGCAATAGATTCCGAATACGGTTTTAATGCTTCAAAAGTAGCTACAAAATTTCGTACATCGGTAGTAATTTTATCTCCCGAATAAATACCCGTTAAAATCCCAATTAAAGTAATACCGATTTGAACAGTAGATAAAAATTCGTTTGGCGAATTGGCTAAATCTAATGCTACTTTTGCATTTTTATTTCCTTTTTTAGCCGCTGTTTCTAATCGGTTTTTACGAGCTGAAATCAATGCGATTTCCGACATTGAGAAAACACCGTTTAAAATAATCAGAAAGAGAATGATTAAAATTTCCATATTTAAAATTATAAAAAAAGAGCTAAAATCCCAAATTACGGAAATAGCTCCTTTTCAGTGTGCAAATATCGAAAAAAAAATCGAAAGCCCGAAATTTATCTCTCGGGCCTTATTTTATTATTTAAATGTGTCCAAAACCAAACTTAATCTTTCAGTCACTTCTTCAATAGACCCAATACCATCGACTGCGTAAAATTTGTGTTGCGCTTTGTAATAATCCATTAATGGCGCGGTTTTTTCGTTGTATTCTTGGTAACGATTTCTGATTTTTTCTTCGTCTTGATCGTCTGGTCTACCTGAAGTTTTTCCTCTTTCTAACAAACGTTGCACTAAGATTTCATCATTAGCTTCCAAAGCAACTGTTGCAATAATTTCTTGATTTTTACCTTCTAAAAACTTATCTAAAGCTTCTGCTTGTGCAATTGTTCTTGGAAAACCATCAAATAAAAAACCTGCTGCTTGTGGATTTTTGTCTACTTCGCTTTGCAACATTTTAATAGTTACTTCATCTGGAACCAAATCACCTTTATCCATAAAAGTTTTAGCTAATCTTCCTAATTCAGTATCATTTTTAATATTAAATCTAAAAATATCCCCTGTAGATAAATGCACTAAATTGTATTTGTGTTTTAAAAAATCGGCTTGCGTTCCCTTTCCTGCGCCAGGTTTCCCAAATAATACGATATTGATCATTGTTTTGTTGTGTTTATAAATTTTAGTCTTTATTCTATTTTCTCTATTCTATTTTCTTTACTCAGATAATTGATATACGTCTTTTAAATTTCTTCCTAAACCATCGTAGTCTAAACCATATCCTACGATAAATTTATTTGGAATTCGAATACCTACATAATCTAATTTAATGTCTTTTGTATAGGCTTCTGGTTTTAAGAATAAAGTAGCAATTTTGAAATGTTTCACATTGTGTTGCTTCATAATAGCTTTTAATTCCTCAATCGTATTTCCAGTATCTACAATATCTTCCACGATAATTACAGAACGACCTTCTAAACTTTGGTTCAAACCAATTAGTTCTTTCACCTCATTAGTAGTTTGCATTCCTTCATACGAAGCCATTTTTACAAATGAAACTTCGCAATTGTGACTGTATTTTTTCAATAAGTCAGCCACCACCATGAAAGCGCCATTCAAAACGCCAATAAAAACAGGAACATCATCGCAAAAATCGTCTTCAATTTGTTTGGCCATGTTTTCAATGGCGAAGTTAATCTCCTCTCCCGAGATAAAAACTTCAAATTTCTTATCGTGTAGTTGTATCACTTTAGTTAGATTTAGAAATAAACAACAAATTTAAGAAAGTCAAATGAATAGCTACAAAGTATTTCAACTTTTTTGCAAATTTGATATATTTACCGAATGAAAAGCCAAATGTATCAGAAAATCGAAGAAAGCACTTGTCATGTAGCCAGCCGAAAAATGGTAAGCAATTTTGCCATGAAAGATGAAAAAAATCTTAGCGAAATGACTGAATTAGCTTTTGACATCCAACATGAATTACATGTTAAAGCCTTTTGGAGTTTGGATTTGGTTTGCGAAAAGAAACTGAAACAATTTATTCCTTATATTGAAGATTTCTGTAGCGTTCTTCCCAAAATAAAAGATGATTCGGCATTACGACCAGCGACTAAAATTGCCTTTTTTCTCACCAAAAGCAATCATAGAAAAAACGGAATTTCTCTCACACAACAACAAGAACACAATTTAATCGAAGCGCTAATTGACCGATTGATTCAAGACGAAAAAGTAGCAGCAAAAGTGTATGCCATGAAAGCTCTTTTTGTCTTGGGAAAGAAATACGATTGGATTCACGAAGAATTAAAAACCATCATCGAGCAAGATTATTCGAATCATACCGCTGCTTACCAAGCAGCAACTCGAAATTTATTAAAGAAACTCAACAAATAGTATTTTCTGAATTCTAAATTCTGAATTCTAAATTCTTACTCTTATCTTTGCGACACAAACAACAACACACGATGAATTATTTTTCTTCTGATTTTAAATTAGGAATTTTAGGAGGTGGTCAATTAGGAAAAATGCTTTTGACTGAAACTCGAAAATTCGATATTCAAACTTTAGTTTTAGAACCAAGCGAAGAAGCTCCCGCACGATACAGTTGCAACGGATTTTACAAAGGCAGTTTAATGGATTTTGACACCGTTTACCAATTTGGTAAAATGGTCGATTTGTTAACTATCGAAATTGAAAATGTAAACTTAGACGCTTTAGATAAATTGGAAGCAGAAGGATTACCAATTTATCCTTCGCCAAAAACCTTACGTTTGATTCAAAACAAAGGAAAACAAAAAGATTATTACGTTTCAAACGATATTCCCACTTCGCCACACCAACGATTTGTTGACTTAAACGATTTGAGAAATGCTCTAGCAAAAGACGAATTAGAATTTCCATTCGTATGGAAATGTGCGCAATTTGGTTATGATGGAAATGGCGTTAAAATTTGTCGCTCAGCATTAGACTTGGTAAAATTACCTGATGTAGAATGTATTGCTGAAGAAATGGTTCCGTTCAAAAATGAATTAGCTGTAATTGTGGCTCGTTCTGTTTCTGGAGAAGTAAAAACCTATCCCGTGGTAGAAATGGAATTTCATCCTGAAGCCAATCAAGTAGAATATGTAATTTGTCCGGCTCGAATTGATGAAAAAGTGGCTCAAAAAGCTACCGAAGTTACTTTAAAAGTTTCGGAAGCTTTCAATCACGTTGGATTATTAGCTGTTGAAATGTTTCAAACATCAGACGATGAAATTTTGGTAAACGAAGTCGCTCCTCGTCCACATAATTCGGGACATTATTCGATTGAAGCGAGTTATACTTCGCAATTTGAAAACCATTTGCGTGCGATTTTAAACTTACCTTTAGGAAACACCGATAGCAAAGTTGCCGGAATTATGGTAAATTTAGTAGGTGAAGAAGGTTATTCTGGACAAGTAGTTTACGAAAACATAGAGAAAATCATGGCAATTGACGGCGTAACGCCTCATATTTACGGAAAAAGAGAAACACGCCCTTTCCGAAAAATGGGACACGTTACCATTGTAAATGAAAATATGACGGAAGCGAGAAGAATTGCTGAGGAAGTGAAGAATAGTATTAGAGTTATTAGTAGCCCCCTAACCCCAAAAGGGGGAATTTAAAACCGAATTGAAAATGACAAAAAAGATTTTACATATTATTTTTTATTCGACAATTTTGTTTTGTATTTTGTCGTTTATATCTTTTCTGTTTTCTTTGGTTTTTAATACTATAAATAGAACTTCTCCTAATTTAAAAATTGGATTTCCACTAAATTATTATAATCAACTAGCAGTCAGTGACAATTGTAATGGGATTGATTTATTACACGGTTCAAATTTTAAAAATTTCATTTTAAATTATATAATTTGTTTTTTAACAATTTTAATTTTAAGAATAAAACTAACAAAAAAATAAACCCTACTCACCCCTAGTAGGAATTCCCCCTTTGGGGGTTAGGGGGCTAATTATGAAAGTAGCCATAATAATGGGAAGCATTTCGGATATGCCAGTAATGCAAGAAGCCATAGACATATTAAAAGGATTTGATATTGAAACCGAAGTAGATATTGTTTCGGCACACAGAACTCCTGAAAAATTATTTGATTTCAGTAAAAATGCGCACGAAAGAGGTATTTCAGTAATTATTGCTGGCGCTGGTGGTGCGGCTCATTTACCAGGAATGGTTGCTTCTATGTCGCCACTTCCTGTAATTGGAGTTCCTGTAAAATCGAGCAATTCTATTGATGGATGGGATTCGGTTTTATCGATTTTGCAAATGCCAGGAGGAGTTCCTGTAGCAACTGTAGCATTAAACGGCGCTAAAAATGCTGGAATCTTAGCAGCACAAATTATCGGAAGCTCTGATAAATGTGTTTTAGATAAAATTATCGCCTACAAAGAAGGTTTGAAACAAGCGGTATTAAAAGCTTCAGAAGGATTAAAATAAAAATAGAAAATCCCGAGTTATTGCTAATTCGGGATTTCTACTCACAATTAAGTGACAACTATAAAAAAATTCTACTCTCTCTCTGTTTGGGACAAAAAAGGATGTTGCAACATCATTTCATCGACAAAATTATACACTTTATCGGTAAAAACAAATTTTTATGACACTTTTTTTAAAAAAATTTACAACAAAACACAATACGGCTCCATTTAGTAAGATAAATCTTTCAGAATATAAGGAAGCTTTTGAAAAAACAATTGAAGTTGCAAAAAAAGAAATCGATAGCATAGTAAATAATACTGAGACACCAACTTTTTCGAATACAATTGAAGCTTTGGATTATTCTGGAGAGCAATTAGATCGTTTATCAAATATTTTCTTCAATTTGAATTCGGCTGAAACTTGCGACGAAATGCAAAAAATCGCACAAGAAGTTTCTCCTTTGCTTACCGCTTTTAGTAACGATATTGCTTTGAACGAAGACTTATTCAAAAGAGTTAAAGCCGTTTATGATCAAAAAGATACTTTAACATTAACTACCGAACAAGCGACTTTATTAGATAAAAAATTCAAAGGTTTTTCTAGAAATGGTGCTTTACTAAATGAAGAAGACAAATTAAAACTACGCGAAATCGATACGGAATTAGCCAAACTAAAACTGACTTTCGGCGAAAATGTTTTGGCTGAAACCAATAACTATCAATTGCATATTACTAACGAAGCCGATTTAAAAGGTTTGCCTGATGGCGCTAAAGAAATGGCGGCTAGTTTGGCAAAATCGAAAAACTTAGAAGGTTGGGTTTTTACTTTGGATTTTCCAAGTTATTTGCCTTTTGTAACTTATGTCGAGAATCGTGAATTACGAAAAGAAATTACCATCGCAGCTGGAAAAAAAGCATTTCAGAATAACGAATTCGATAACCAAGAAAATGTAAAACGTATTGTGGAATTGCGTCACAAGCGTGCTAATTTATTGGGTTATGAATCACATTCGCATTTTGTTTTAGAAGAACGAATGGCTCAAAATCCAGAAAAAGTACAATCGTTTTTAAATGATTTATTAGAAAAAGCAAAACCAGCGGCTCAAAAAGAGTTTGCTGAATTAACAGCTTTCGCGGCAGCATTAGACGAAATTGACCAATTAGAAAAATGGGACGGCGCTTATTATTCGGAAAAATTTAAACAAAAATTATTCAGTTTAGATGATGAGTTATTGAAACCGTATTTCAAACTAGAAAATGTATTGAACGGCGCTTTCACGATTGCGGAAAAGTTATTCGGAATCACCTTCAAAGAAGTTTTTGATATTGACAAATATCACGAAGATGTGCAAACTTTTGAAGTATTAGATTTTGAAGGACAATTAGTAGCTGTTTTCTATTCGGATTTCTTCCCAAGAAAAGGAAAACGAAATGGCGCTTGGATGACATCCTACAAACCACAATATATAAAGGAAGGAATCAACGAACGACCACATGTTTCTATTGTTTGTAATTTCACGCCACCAACTGAAACAAAACCATCATTATTGACTTTTAACGAAGTAACAACATTGTTTCACGAATTTGGACACGCATTGCACGGAATGTTAGCCAATACAACGTATCCAAGTTTATCAGGAACTTCGGTGTATTGGGATTTTGTGGAATTACCGAGTCAAGTGATGGAAAACTGGTGTTACGAACCAGAAGCATTGGCTTTATTTGCCAAACATTACGAAACGGGCGAAATTATTCCGCAAAAATATGTAGAAAAAATCAAAGAAAGCGCGAGTTTCTTAGAAGGAATGGCAACATTACGTCAATTAAGTTTCGGAATTTTAGACATGGCGTATCATGGAAAATCGCAAACTATTGACGATGTGAAAGCCTTTGAAAAACAAGCTATGGAAATCGCATCGTTATATCCAGATGTGGAAGAAAATTGCATGAGTACTTCTTTTTCACATATTTTCCAAGGCGGTTATTCTTCGGGATATTACAGTTACAAATGGGCGGAAGTTTTAGATGCCGATGCGTTTGCCTATTTCCAAGAAAAAGGGATTTTCAATACAGAAGTTGCAACCAAATTCAAAGACAACGTACTTGCTAAAGGTGGTACCGAGTTACCAATGGAATTGTATAAAAAATTCAGAGGTCAGGAACCAAAAGTGGAGGCGTTGTTGAAGAGGGCGGGGCTTTTGTAGATTGTTAACTCCGACAGAGTTTGCAACTCTGTCGGAGTTGAAAAATTGTTAATAAAATGAACCCAAAGGATTATCGATAAAATATTGGTAATCCTTTTTTTGTTATTTTTGAGGAAATCTATATAAAATGCAAACAGAAGCTGTTTTTGAAAATATTGCCAATCGTATAATTGAAGAAATTGAAAATGCCAATCATTCAATCTACATTGCAGTCGCTTGGTTTACTAACAAAAATATTTTCGATAAATTATTTGAAAAAGCTAATAAAAACTGTAAAATTCAGCTCATAATTTCTAATGATGAAATAAACAACAGTTCTAAAATTAATTTTGAATTGCTTAAAAAAAATAAATGTAAAGTTTATAAAATAGGAAACGGCGACACCGAATTAATGCATAATAAATTTTGTGTCATTGATTTTAACACAGTAATTACAGGTTCCTACAATTGGAGTTACAAGGCTGAAAGCAATTTTGAAAATATTGTTATCAACTCAAACAACACTTCTCTTGCCAACCAATTTGTTTCAGAATTTAATCAAATAGTTAAAAAGTATTATCCAAATGAGAACAAAAGCGAAGATTTTTTTCCTTTGGATAAAATCATCAAACGTTTAGAAATTATTAAAAACCTAATCATTCTTGAAGATATTGAAGAAATTAATGAAACAACTAAAAAATTAAAACCATTTGAATTCAATGAAGATATCAATTTGCTGATTCAATATTTGAATCAACATGCTTTTTCAGATGCTATTTCTATCATTCAAAATTTCATTAACAATTATCAACAAATTACAATTTGGAACGATCCTGAAGTTGCTAGTTTAAAATTAGAAATCAAACTGTTAGAAAATCAAATTAACGCTTTTGACAATGAAAAAATTGAAATTGAGAATATTCTTAAAGATTTTCAATACCTTCATACCATAGAATTAGGCGAAGTCATTTTAGAAGTTTTACGACTTAGAAAAATCAAATACAAAAACCATAAAAAAGAAGCCGAAGCTGAAGATGATTTTAACAACTACAGCAAACAATATGACACTGAAAAAGAGAAAAAACGATTTGATCTCAACAATGAAGAAAAGAAAGAACTAAAGAAAAACTTTAGAAAAGCTACTACACTATGTCATCCCGACAAAGTAAGCGAAGAACAAAAAGCCGAAGCTGAGCAAATCTTTATTGAACTTAAAAAAGCATACGATGAACACGACATCGAAAAAGTAAATCAATTGTTATATGATTTAGAAAACGGAAAAAAATTCGTTTCACAATCTGATTCAATTTCTGAAAAAGAAAATTTAAAAATTACTTTAACCAAATTAAAACAGAAATTAAAAAATATTGAAAATGAAATCATTATTCTAAAAGAAAGCGATATATACGCAACGATTAACAACATTGCTAACTGGGACACCTATTTTTCTGAAACCAAAACCCAGCTAGAAAAAGAATTACAAAACCTAAAAATTGAATTAAATAACTAAACTATGGAAGATAATAATAAACTCATACCCATTACAAAAAATAGTTTAGTTGAAAAAGCAACCATTAGCATTGCAATTACCAACAAACTAGTTGCAGAAAACAATAAGCAAATGGTTTTGGAAATCTTTAGGAAAAACCCAAAACTTTTTATTGATTTAATTTCAAACTATTATCCTTTAGATCTCAATACTTTATTAGAATTTAAAGAAAATTTAAATTGGCAATTATTAAGTGCAAATGAAAATTTAGAATGGGATCTGGGTAATGAGAACCCTTTTGAAAAAGATTTAAATTGGGATGAAATAAATCCATATGATTATTTATTTGGTTTAGTTACACAAAAAGAAGTTTACTATTTATTTGATTTTTCATTTATTAAATGGGATTGGAAAGAGTTAAGTAAAAACAAAAGCTTACCTTGGTCTATTGAATTAATAGAAAATTATAAGGCCAAATGGGATTGGGGAGAATTAAGTAGGAATGAAAGTTTACCATGGTCTATTAATTTGATTGAAAAATTTACATATCAATGGGATTGGAAAATACTTAGTGAAAAAGAAAACCTCCCATGGTCTATTGATTTTTTTGAAAAATATATTGATAAATTAGATTTTCAATATCTTAGTGGGAATGAAAGTTTACCTTGGTCTGAAGATTTTTTTGAAGAACACTTTGATAAATGGTGCAACACAAAAGCTAGAAGATTTGAAAAAGATGGTCAAAATGTTTGGACTTATTATTCCGAAAAACATAATCGAATTTGGTATTTGGGTGCCATTGAATGTGTGGTAAACAAAAATGGCAAGCTTTTTAATCCTTTAATATGGCTACGAACAACAGATAGCGAAGTTTTTCTAAATGAAGTTATCCAAGAGAATATTGACGATTTAAATAAAGGATTATTGCAACCCATAGAACAATACAGCTTAAAACCATTTTACAAAGGTCAAGAAGAAGATATTTACAAAAATCAAAAACTTGGTAGATATTCTAATTACAGAATAGCAACTAATGAAGAAGCGTTAAAATTGAATCGAAGGTTTATTGATGTAAAAGAAATAAGTGATATAAATATTCCATATAGATCAAGTGTTAAAAATGTTACCTTTTGGAGTAATTTAAGCTCAAATAAAAGTTTACCTTGGTCTGAAGAATTTATTGATAAATATATTGATAAATGGGATTGGTACAATTTAAGTTCTAATGAAAGTTTACCTTGGTCTTTAGATTTTTTTAAAAAATATATTGAAAAATGGAATTGGAACATGCTGAGTATGAATGAAAATTTACCATGGTCAGAAGATTTTTTTGAAGAACATATTGAAAAATGGAATTGGAACAATTTAAGTCGTAATAAAAATTTACCATGGTCAGAAGATTTTTTTGAAAAAAACATAGAACGATGGAAATGGAATTATCTAAGCCAAAATGAAAATCTAACATGGTCAATAGAATTTATAGAAAAATATAGAGAAAATTGGAATTGGAGAAATCTAAGCTATAACGGAGGTTTAAAATGGAATATTAATTTAATACAAAAATATGCTGAAAAAATTGAAAGTTCAGAAATAATATGGGATTGCATTAAAGAATATGTTGATGTTGAATTAATAATTGAAATTTTAAATAAAAATGAGTAATACAAACGAACAGGAAAGAAAAAATGAAAAAGAAAAAACAAAAAGATTGAAAGAATTTTATGACTATAAATATTGGCGAGAAGTGCAAAGAAATCAACTTGGAGTTAGTGCTAATTTGTATTTTATCTTTTCATCAGCAATTTTTGGTTATGTTATTAATTTTACAATTGTGAATAAGGATGATTTTTTTCATTGTGAAATATATTTACTAATTCCATCACTAATTTTTCTGTTAATTTCATTTTTGTTTTATACATTATTTACAGAAAATAGACTAAAAGATTTCAAAAGAACTGCGGAATTAATAAATGATAATAGTGTAGCAATAGAAAATATTCCAAGATTAACAAAAAAAAGAGGTGTTGATTCATGGTCTTATTATAATCTACAACGTTATTCTCTTCTTGTTGGTTTCATCTTTGCCTTAATTGGTTTATCAATATTTATTTTCAAATGACAATCGCTATTCTCGCTTGGGGTTCCTTAATTTGGGATTCAAAAGAATTAAATTATAACAAATATTTAGGCTGGGTTTATGATGGTCCGGTTTTACCAATTGAATTTGCAAGAATTTCAAAAGATGGCAGACTAACGCTTGTCATCACAGAAAATGGTACACCAAACAAAACATTTTATACATTCGCTAATCAAAACCAGGCATTTGAAGAAACAATTGAAAATTTGAGAATTCGAGAAGGTAACTGTAACCGTAAAAATATTGGTTACTATAAAGCCGAAACAGATGAATTTCATTCAGAAGATTTTAAATACAAAAATGAAATCAGAAATTGGTCAAAAGAGAAAAAAATCAAAAATATCATTTGGACTGATTTACCCGAAAAATGGAATTATGAAAACGATAATAATGAAACCATTTCTATCAATCCAAACGAAAGAATTGACTACTTAAAAAGTTTAGTATCAGACAAAAAAGAACGCACTGAGGAATACATAAAAAGAACTCCTTTTCAAATTAAAACCAAATACAGAAGTATAATAGAACAAAAACTAAACTGGTTACCAACTATAGAAAAGCCTTTTAGTAATGAAATGGTTTTAATTGATGATAGGTTAATTTTATCAAAACTTGGCTCAATAGGCGAGCTTACTTGCTTAAATTGTTTTCAATCTGAAATGATTGCTCCTTATACAAGATTTAATTTAGGATATCAATGTCAATCTTGTGGAAAATTTCATAGTATAGAGAGAGAATCTATACAACCAAAATGTGATTGCGGAGGAGAATTAAATCGAGATAAACCTGTATTTTGTTCGAAATGTAAATCTTATTCAGTAAAATTCAAATTGAAATTTTTTGGGTAATTCAGATATTTCTGAGATTTTTAATTTTGTTTAATTTAAAACCACCAACACCAACCACCACAAAATCGGAACGCTTTCTAACCAAAATGATGCGTAATATCTCGAACGATTTTCATTGGCAAAAAAGAGAAAAATTGCAATAGTTCCACATACCAAAAGTTTGAAAAAGAAAGGTAAAAAGTGATTGTTATTGGTATAGAAAAACTCTAAAAGTAATAACAAAAACAATAATACATAACTAAGTTTTTTGGTCAACTCCACTCCTATTTTCTGCGGAACAGTTTGCAAATGCGGATCATCTAATTTAACATCGACAATTTCAAAAACCAAAACAAGAGAAAAAACCAACAAAAATCGTTGAATAGCCATCAACAAAACATCAAAAGAAAAAGAGATTTGTGCTTCTTGTAATGGCAGCAATACGGTAACTCCTACCCAAGTGATGGCAACTATATAAATTTTTACACCTTTCCAATTTCGGGCGTTTTGTTTGTTTGGAAAAAAAGGTAAAGTGTATAAAAGCGTAAGACCAAAAAAAGCGAAAGCACTAATTTTTGTCATCCAACTTAATTGCAAGAAAAAGTAAAAACAAGCCAACAAAGAAATAAAACTCAAAAAAACAATTCCCTTCAATTCTTTTTTGAGTTCAGTTTTGTTTAACCTTGCAATGGCATCGTACTTCACAAAATTATACCCTACAACTGTTCCAAAAAAAGCAAAAAAAGCAACACTAAAATCTCTTTCAACACCAAAGAAATATTGTGTCATAGACACCAATGCAAAAGCAGATAATGCTACATGTAAACTACTATTGATATAAAAATCGAGAAATTTCTTAAAAACCATCATTCAACAAAATTAATCAATCTGTTAATAAGACTTGAAATTAGTTGATAAAATCACAAAATTTCACATTTTAAAAACAAAAAATTACAAGATTAATAATTACTTTTGTTGTCCAAAACAACACATAATAACACACATACACATTTTTAATAAATGAGAACAGATGCATTCGCTTTGAGACATTTAGGCCCTCGTGAGAGTGACTTAAATCACATGTTAAAAACCATTGGTGTAGATTCTTTAGACCAATTAATTTATGAAACTATTCCAGATGATATTCGTTTAAAAAACGACTTAAATTTAGAAGCTCCTATGTCGGAATATGAGTATTTGACTCACATTCAAGAATTAGGAAAGAAAAACAAAGTATTCAAATCTTATATTGGTTTAGGATATCACCCAACGATTATTCCTGCTGTTATTCAAAGAAATATTTTTGAAAACCCAGGATGGTACACGGCTTACACACCTTACCAAGCAGAAATTGCTCAAGGTCGTTTAGAAGCAATTTTGAATTTCCAAACTACAGTTATCGAATTAACCGGAATGGAAATCGCAAATGCATCGTTACTTGATGAAGGAACAGCTGCTGCTGAAGCAATGGCATTACTTTTCGATGTAAGAACACGCGATCAAAAGAAAAATAATGTGAATAAATTCTTCGTCTCGGAAGAAATTTTACCACAAACTTTATCGGTTTTACAAACACGTTCAACTCCATTAAACATTGAATTAGTAGTTGGAAATCATGAAACATTTGATTTCTCAACTGAATTCTTTGGTGCAATTTTACAATACCCAGGAAAATACGGTCAAGTTTATGACTATGCTGGATTTATTGCAAAAGCTGCAGAAAACGAAATCAAAGTTGCTGTTGCTGCTGATATTTTATCGTTAGCTAAATTAACACCTCCAGGTGAAATGGGAGCTGCTGTTGTTGTTGGTACTACACAACGCTTTGGTATTCCAATGGGTTATGGCGGCCCTCACGCGGGATATTTCGCAACGAAAGAAGAATTCAAACGTTCGATGCCAGGAAGAATCATCGGGGTTTCAATTGATGCTAACGGAAACCGCGCTTTACGTATGGCTTTAGGAACTCGTGAGCAACATATCAAACGTGAAAAAGCAACTTCAAACATTTGTACAGCTCAAGTTTTATTAGCGGTAATGGCCGGAATGTATGCTGTTTATCACGGACCAAAAGGCTTACAATATATTGCTGATAAAGTTCACGCTTCTGCGGTTACCACTGCCGATGCTTTGAATAAATTAGGAGTTTACCAAACAAATTCTGCTTTCTTCGATACAATTTTAGTAAAAGCGGATGCAACTAAAGTAAAATCAATCGCTGAGAAACACGAAGTAAACTTCTTCTATCCAGATGCGGAAACGATTTCGATTTCATTTAACGAAACTACTTCAGTAAACGATATCAATCAAATCATTGCTATTTTCGCTGAAGCTACTGGAAAAGATGCCTTTACAGTAAATCAATTAGCAAATGAGTCAATGGTTCCTGAAAACTTAGTGAGAAAATCAACTTTCTTACAATACGATGTTTTCAACAACAACCATTCAGAATCGCAATTGATGCGCTACATCAAAAAATTAGAACGTAAAGATTTATCGTTGAATCACTCGATGATTTCTTTAGGATCTTGTACGATGAAATTAAATGCTGCAGCTGAAATGTTGCCGTTATCTATGGCAAACTGGAACAGCATTCACCCTTTTGCGCCTGTTGAACAAGCAGAAGGTTACCAAATCATGTTGAAAAAATTAGAGCACCAATTAAATGTAATTACTGGATTCCAAGGAACTACATTACAACCAAATTCAGGTGCTCAAGGAGAATACGCTGGTTTGATGGCGATTCGAGCTTATCATTTATCAAGAGGCGACAACCACAGAAATGTATGTTTGATTCCGGCTTCTGCTCACGGAACTAATCCAGCTTCTGCTGCTATGGCAGGAATGGAAATCATCGTTACTAAAACCATGGAAAATGGAAATATCGATGTGGAAGATTTAAGAGCAAAAGCAATCCAATACAAAGACAACTTATCTGCTTTAATGGTAACATATCCATCAACTCATGGAGTTTTTGAAAGTGCTATTATTGAAATCACGAATATCATTCACGAAAATGGTGGTTTAGTATATATGGACGGTGCGAACATGAATGCACAAGTGGGATTAACAAATCCAGCAACTATTGGTGCTGATGTTTGTCACTTGAACTTACACAAAACCTTCGCAATTCCTCACGGTGGTGGTGGACCTGGTGTTGGACCAATTTGTGTGAACGAAAAATTAGTTCCATTCTTACCAACAAATCCAATTATTCCAACAGGAGGAAGTCAAGCTATTACTGCTATTTCATCAGCTCCTTATGGTTCGGCTTTAGTTTGTTTGATTTCTTACGGTTACATTGTAATGATGGGTGCTGAAGGATTAACAAACGCTACTAAATATGCGATCTTGAATGCTAACTACATGAAAGCACGTTTCGAAGGACATTATCCAATCTTATATTCAGGAGAAATGGGAAGAGCGGCTCACGAAATGATTTTAGATTGTAGAGCTTTCGAAGAAAAAGGAATCAAAGTAACGGATATTGCAAAACGTTTAATGGATTATGGTTTCCACGCTCCAACAGTTTCTTTCCCAGTAGCTGGAACTTTAATGGTGGAACCAACAGAATCAGAAGATTTAGCGGAATTAGATCGTTTTTGTGATGCACTGATTTCAATTCGTAAAGAAATTGAAGCTTCAACTAAAGATGATGTAAACAACATTTTAAGAAATGCACCACATACTTTAGCTATGGTAACAGCAAACGATTGGAACTTCCCTTATACAAGAGAACAAGCAGCATATGCTTTAGATTATATTGCAGAGAATAAATTTTGGCCAACGGTTCGTCGTATTGATGAAGCATATGGAGATAGAAATTTAGTTTGTTCTTGTGCTCCAATTGAAGCATATATGTAATTAAAAGTACAAAGTAATAAACCAAAAAGGCTCAAGTTTTTAATTTGAGCCTTTTTTAATAATTTATAAGATGGATGATATTCAGAACAGAGAAGATATTTTACTCATCATGCGTAAGTTTTACGATAAACTTTTAGCAGATGATTCGATTAATTTTTTCTTTACCAAAGTCACCTCAGTCGACCAACATTTGGATGCGCATTTTGATATTTTAGCAACTTTTTGGGAACAATCTTTATTTTTAAAAGGCGGTTATTTCAATAACATGTTTTCGATTCATAAAGACGTTCATGACAAACATGCTTTTACTAAAGAACACTTTAATACTTGGCTAACGCATTTTAATTCAACAATTGATGAGCATTTCGCAGGAAAATATGCCGAACAAATGAAAACACAAGCGTTGAGTATGGCAACGATTATGCAAATAAAATTCAATTAAAAGGTGTTAATTTTAGAATTTGATTTTTTTTTATGGATTTTTATATGATATTCATAAAAATGTTAAAAACCAATAGGTTATCCAATCAATAACAACTATATTTTGTAAATTCGATTTACCAAAAAAAACAGAATGAATATCAAAATAACAGGTTCAGGAAGCTATATTCCTACCGAAGTAGTTTCCAACATCGATTTTGCGCAACATACTTTTTTAAATGACGACGGAACTCCTTTTCCTCACCCAAATGATGTTGTTGCTGAAAAATTTTTAGAAATTACGGGAATTAAAGAACGACGTTATGTAACGGATAATTTATGCACTTCTGATATTGCATTAATTGCTGCTGAAAAAGCTATTGAAGATGCTAAAATTGACAGGGAAACTCTGGATTATATCATTTTAGCACACAATTTTGGTGATGTTAAAAAAGGAGCTATTCAATCGGATATTTTACCAAGTTTGGCTACTAGAGTTAAACATGGATTAAAAATTAAAAATCCGAAATGTGTCGCTTACGATATTCTCTTTGGTTGCCCTGGTTGGGTGGAAGGTGTAATTCAAGCCTACGCATTCGTCAAAGCTGGAATGGCAAAAAAATGCTTGGTTATTGGCGCCGAAACTTTATCAAGAGTAGTAGATTTACACGATAGAGATTCCATGATTTATTCGGATGGTGCTGGCGCTACAATTATAGAAGCAACCGATGATGAAGGCGGAATTCTAGCTCATGAAACGGCTACATTTACCTATGACGAAGCCTATTATTTATTTTTTGGGAATTCTTTCAATAAAGACCATGACCCAGATGTTCGCTATATCAAAATGCATGGAAGAAAAATCTACGAATTTGCTCTGAGTAACGTTCCGAAAGCAATGGCTTCCTGTTTAGAAAAAAGTGGCATCCCAATAGAGAAAGTCAAAAAAGTACTGATTCATCAGGCTAACGAAAAAATGGATGAAGCAATTATTCATCGCTTCTTCAAACAATATAAGCAATCACCACCAGAAGGCATTATGCCAATGAGTATTCATAAATTAGGAAATTCTAGTGTTGCAACCGTGCCTACACTTTTCGATTTAATGATGAAAGGCAAATTAGAAAATCAGGAACTTAAGAAAGGTGATGTCATCATATTTGCATCCGTTGGTTCTGGTATGAATATTAATGCGATTGTCTATCAAATGTAATCTTTTTTGTTTCAAGTTTGAGGTTTCAGGTTTCAAGTTAAATTGTTAATTTTACGAACTGTTTTCAACTTGAAACTTTAAACTTGAAACAAATTTTATAATGTACGAAAAAACATATCCGAGCAAACGATTCAACATCACTTTAGATTTTCTAAAAAAACACATCAAAACTTCTGAAACCATTTTTGACTTAGGTGTTCCAAATCCTTTTTCAAAAATCATGGTGGATAATGGTTATACTGTTATCAATACAAAAGGCGAAGACATTGACAACGACCAATCGGCGCTTCAAACTGAAAACTACGATGTGTTTACGGGTTTTGAAATTTTCGAACACTTACTTAATCCTTATACCGTTTTACAAAACGTAAAAGCAGATAAAATTTTGATTTCGATTCCTTTGCGTTTGTGGTTTTCTCCTGCTTATCGAAGCAAGACTGATATGTGGGACAGACATTATCACGAATTTGAAGATTGGCAATTGGATTGGCTACTTGAAAAAGCAGGTTTTAAAATTGTGGACCGAGTAAAATTCACTCATCCAGTAAAAAAAATAGGTTTTAGACCTTTATTGAGATGGTTTACACCAAGATATTATTTGGTTTATGCCGAAAGAGTGAAAAGTGATAAGTAAAAAGTGACAAGCCAAATGAAATACTACATTATCATTCCTGCTTACAACGAAGAAGCTTTTATGAGTTTAACGCTACAATCATTAGTAGAACAAACCGTTTTACCAACAAAAATTGTAGTGGTGAATGATAATTCTACCGATAAAACTCCGGAAATTGTTTCTGAATTTGCTTCCAAATATCCATTTATCACTTTAGTGAATAAAAAATCAGATGCCATTCATTTACCTGGAAGTAAAGTGATTCAAGCATTTCAGGAAGGAGAAAAAAATATTGATGACAATTATGACATCATTGTAAAGGTAGATGCCGATTTAATTTTTCCAAAAAACTACTTCGAAACGATTATAAAACATTTTCAATCCGATGAGACAATTGGAATGGTGGGCGGATTTTGTTACATCGATAAAAATGGAAATTGGGTTTTAGAAAATCTTACCGATAAAGATCATATTCGTGGTGCTTTAAAGGCGTATCGAAAAGAAACTTTCAAACAAATTGGCGGATTGAAACCGCAAATGGGTTGGGATACTGTTGACGAGTTGCTTTGTAAATTTTACAATTGGAAAGTAATTACTGATGAAAGTTTACACGTAAAACACCTAAAACCAACAGGCGCTAGTTATAACCAAGCTGCAAGATTTAAACAAGGCGAAGCATTCTACACTTTAGGTTACGGATTTTTTATTACAGCCGTTGCATCTTTAAAATTAGCGATGCGAAAAGGAAGACCTTTATTATTTTTAGATTACATCAAAGGGTTTTGGAAAGCCAAAAGAGAAAACAAAACCATGTTGGTCACACCTGAACAAGCAAGATTTGTTAGAAAATATCGTTGGAAGAAGATGAAAGAGAAGTTATTATAATCTTTTCCATAAAAAAATATAGTATTTTTACTGCTTATTAGAAACTGAATTCAGAACACTATCAAAATGATGCTCATTCGCTACTTATCGCAAATAGGAAAATATTTCATCATGTTGAAAGAAATTTTCAACAAGCCAACAAAATGGTCGGCCATGAAACAATTGATCTTAAAAGAAGTTGATGACTTAATCATTGGTTCGCTAGGAATTGTTTCTTTTATATCGTTTTTCGTAGGTGGTGTTGTGGCAATTCAAACGGCATTAAACTTAACCAATCCGTTAATTCCTAAATTTTTAATTGGATTTGCAACGCGTCAGTCAGTTATTTTAGAGTTTGCTCCTACTTTTATTTCTATCATTATGGCGGGAAAAATGGGTTCATTTATCACTTCTAGTATAGGTACAATGCGTGTTACGGAGCAAATAGATGCTCTAGAAGTTATGGGAGTAAATTCCTTAAACTATTTAGTTTTTCCTAAAATCATCGCGTTATTTTTATATCCTTTTGTGATTGGATTAAGTATGTTTTTAGGTGTTTTTGGTGGTTGGATGGCAGCTGTTTATGGAGGATTCACTACAAGTTTCGAATTCACAACCGGACTTCAAGCGGAGTTTATACCATTTCATATAGCCTATGCTTTCATTAAAACTTTTGTATTTGCATTTATCTTAGCTACAATTCCTTCTTTCCATGGTTATTACATGAAAGGTGGTGCTTTAGAAGTAGGAAAAGCAAGTACGGTTTCTTTCGTTTGGACATCGGTAGTTATTATTTTAGTGAACTTTATATTAACCCAACTTCTTTTAAGCTAATGATTGAAGTAAAAAATATCGTAAAAAAGTTTGGAGAACAAACCGTTTTAAAAGGAGTTTCTACTCGTTTTGAAGCGGGAATGACCAATCTAATCATTGGACAAAGTGGCTCTGGAAAGACCGTTTTCTTAAAATCGCTATTAGGAATTCATACGCCAGATAGCGGCACTATTTCTTTCGACGGCAGAATTTATTCTGAACTTTCAAACGACGAAAGACGTGAGTTAAGAACAGAAATTGGGATGGTATTTCAAGGAAGTGCACTTTTTGACAGCATGACAGTGGAAGAAAATGTTGGGTTTCCATTAAAAATGTTTACCAATAAATCTGCAAAGGAAATTAAAGAACGTGTTGATTTTGTAATTGACAGGGTTCACTTAGTGAATGCGCACCAAAAAAGACCTTCTGAAATTTCGGGTGGAATGCAAAAGCGTGTGGCGATTGCTCGAGCTATTGTAAATAATCCGAAATATCTATTTTGTGATGAACCAAATTCAGGCTTAGACCCAAAAACGGCGATTGTAATTGACAATTTGATTCAGGAAATCACACAAGAATACAACATTACCACAGTAATTAACACACACGATATGAACTCGGTAATGGAAATTGGCGAAAAAATTGTGTTCTTAAAAAATGGTTTATTAGAATGGGAAGGCTCCAACAAAGAAATATTCAAAACCGATAACGAAGCTGTTACCGATTTTGTATACTCTTCAGAATTATTCAAACGTGTTCGAAAAATGTATTTGGAAGATGATGTGAAATAGTACTACTGAATTTTAGATACTATTTGCTTAATATCTTGCTCTTTATTTTTTGGATAAATCAACAAAACATCGTCTTTATCTACAATAATATAATCGGTTAAACCATCAATTACGACAAGCTTTTTACCTTCGGTTCTGATAATGTTATTGGTTGCGTTTTCAAGATAAACAGAAGCATTAACTACGGCATTTTCTTGTTCGTCTTTTGGTAATTTATCATATAGCGAACCCCAAGTTCCTAAATCGTTCCAGTCGAAAGTTGCTGGTAACACATAAACATTTTGGGCTTTTTCCAAAATAGCATAATCCACCGAAATATTTTGAGCTAAAGGATAATTATCTCTTATAAAAGCTTCTTCTTTTGGTGTATTTAAAGCCTCATAACCATTCATAAAATGATCATACATCACCGGTTGAAACTCTTCATAAGCTTTTAAAACGGTTTTAGCACTCCAAACAAAAATTCCAGCATTCCAAAGATAATTTCTACTTTGTATGAACTTTCTTGCGGTTGCATAATCTGGTTTTTCTCTAAACTGCTTCACCTTTTTAATTGGACGAGAATCTAATTTATCGAATTCGATATAGCCATAGCCTGTATTGGCAAATGTTGGTAAAATACCCAAGGTCATTAAGTTTTCATCGCGCTCGCAAAAATCAAAAGCATATTGAAGATTAGAACAAAACTGCACCTCATCTTCAATCCAATGATCAGAAGGCGCCACTACCATAACTGCATCTGGATTTTGTTTTTTAATTTTTAAAGAAGCATATAAAATACAAGGTGCTGTATTACGCATAGCTGGTTCTAAAACAATTTGCTCTTGTTGAATCATTGGCAATTGTTCCAAGACGATGTCATTGTAAACTTCGTTCGTAAGAATCAAAATATTCTCCTTTGGAATAATTTGAGACAAACGTGTGAATGTTTTTTGAATCAATGTTTCGCCTGTTCCTAACATATCGTGAAATTGCTTAGGAAATTCGGTTGTACTTACTGGCCAAAAACGAGAACCAACTCCTCCAGCCATTATGATTGCGTAATAATTTTTGTTCATTTTGTATGTTTTTTGTTGCTAGAACTTATTCGGCAACAATTCTACTTCGGCATTGGGTTGAAACAAATATAAGCGTCCAGAACTTATTTCTAAACATTCGTATCGCTTAACTCGCAATGCTATTTTCTTGAAAATTTTTCCATTGTAAATTCTAAAATGACTTCCCATTGGAATTTCAAAGATATAATTTTTATCGGTTTCTTTTTGGTCAAATAGTTTTAAAGCGATGGCTAATTTTGCATCTGTATCACTACTTGCTTTCGGATTTCTAAAATGTTTGGCAAGTAATGGCAACAATTGATTTGGAAATATTTCAGGACGAATAAACGGCACCATCATTTTTTGAAAAGTGAGTTTCCATTCATCTCCATGCGGTTTTATGTTACGACCATATTTTTCGAAAGCTACCAAATGCGCAATTTCATGAATTAGAGTTATTAGGAATCTATATTTATTCAAACTTGCATTTACGGTAATCAAATGATATCCTTGTGCGTCTTTTCGATAATCGCCATGACGGGTTTGACGTTCATTAACGATTTTAAGATGCACATGATTCGCTTTGATTAACTCAAAACAAGGATGAACTGCGTGTTCAGGTAAGTATTTTTTTAATACGTCACTCAATTTTAAGGCGTTGAAGATGAAACTTGCAATACTTTTCCGTTGTAATATTTGTTTCCAGTTAAAGCAAAATTGAAGATATAATCCGCCATTTCTTTTGCTGAAAGTGTTGCTTCGTAACCTGGGAAAGCTTCTTGTAACATTTCGGTATTCACAGCTCCAAGTGCTAAAACATTAAATGAAATTCCTTGTTCTTTGTATTCTTCTGCTAATAATTCTGACAAGGTAATCACCGCGCCTTTACTAGAAGAATAAGCTGCTAAACCAGCGAATTTCATGCTTCCTTGAATGCCTCCCATAGAACTAATAGTTACCACATGACTCCCTTTTTCCATGAATGGAATACAGATTTTTGTTAATTCGGCAACTGCAAAAACATTGACTTTATATATGTTTTGGAATTCTTCTGAAGTTATTTGCGTGAACGTTTTATGCAATAAACTTCCTGCGTTATGAATTAAAACATCTACTTTTTTCCAAGTTCTATTAATGAAATTTTCAACCTGAAGTAATTCTTCTGGATTTGAAATATCAATTGACAAACAAGTTATGTTTTGATTTTCGATTAACTCTTTTGGTGTTTTTCTAGAAATAGCTAATACTTGATGTCCTGCATTTGCAAATTGCAAGGCTAATTCGTAACCTATTCCACGAGAGGTTCCTGTTATGATGATATTTTTACTTTTCATTTAATTTGATTTCTTTTTTTGGAGCATTGATCATTTTTTCTAAAACTAGAATTGTTTTCGAAATCACTTTTGTCATGTGTTTGGTATCCATCAATTCAAACTCATCATCTGGTTGGTGATAGAATTGGAAATTTTCAAAATCGAAAGTCGAAACAGTTTGTGCTGGGACATTAAATTCAGTGAAAAACGGATAATTATCAGATGCTCTGAATAGCATGTATTTGGTTTCAATTGGCAAATATCCTACTAACTTTTCTCCAGCATATTCATTCATTGTGGTTGCCATATTAGATTTACCAAAACCAGTTAAATAGAAATCCATTCCTTTGTCTTTCATTGGAACACCAATCATTTCAAAATTGAACATGAAATACAAATCCATTTTTTGTTCTTTCAATTTAGCAGCCAAATGCTTTGACCCTAAAAGACCTTTTTCCTCGGCAGAAAAGAATACAAAAAGTACACTTCGCTTGTTGTTTTTAAATTTTGCGAAATATTTTGCTACTTCAGTTACTGCGGTGGTTCCAGTTGCATTATCATTTGCTCCGTTTCCAATATCATCGCCGTTTACAGCTGCAATTTTTCCAATATGATCATAATGCGCCCCAATAATAACAAATTCATTTTTTAACTCTTTATCGTTCCCTTCGATATAACCAACTACGTTGTAAGAAGTTTTATCAAAATTAGAAAGTGTATCGCGATACGTTTTAAAATAAGGCTTAATTCCGTTCTCTTTTAAAATATTTTCTAAATATAAAGTTGCCAATTCAATTCCTTCACTACCTGAATCTCTTCCTTCCAGTTCATCCGAAGTTAGATATGACAAAGTTTTAATTACATTTTCTTCCGCAACTTGGCAATTGAAATTAAAAATGTTTTTCGAAGTAACATTGTTTTGTGCATGCAATGACAATCCAAGAAAAGAAATTAGGAATATGATTTTTTTCATAGTTTATAGTTTTAAGTAAAAATAAAAAAATCCCGAGTAAATCGGGATTTTGTATGATAATTTTAACACTTATTAGGCTAACATCGTTACTGGATTTTCCATAAACGCTTTGAACGTCTGTAAGAATTGAGCTCCAGTTGCTCCGTCCACTGTTCTGTGATCACAAGCTAACGTAACTGTCATTGTGTTTCCAACTACGATTTGACCGTTTTTAACTACTGGTTTTTCAATAATAGCACCAACAGATAAAATAGCAGAATTTGGTTGATTGATAATCGATGTAAATGATTGAATTCCGAACATTCCTAAGTTAGAAATCGTGAATGTACTTCCTTCCATTTCTGCTGGTTGAATTTTTTTAGATTTTGCTTTTCCAGCTAAGTCTTTCACATTTGCACCAATTTGAGTTAAACTCATTTGGTCTGTAAATTTCAATACTGGAACCATTAAACCGTCTTCAACTGCTACCGCTACTCCAATATTCACGTGGTGATTGATAACCATCGCATCTTCTCTCCATTGTGAATTTACTTGTGGATGCTTTTTCAATGCCATCGCACTTGCTTTGATTACCATATCGTTGAAAGAAACTTTCGTATCTGGTAATCCGTTAATCATATTTCTTGAAGCAATTGCATTGTCCATATCTAACTCAATAGTTAAATAGTAATGCGGTGCTGTAAATTTAGATTCTGATAATCGTCTCGCAATGGTTTTACGCATTTGCGAATTTTTGATTTCTTCTTGGAATGCTTCTCCTGCTGGAACAAATGGTTTAACTGCTGCAACTGCATTTGTAGCTTCTGCAACGGCTTGTGCTGGAGTTGCAACAGCAGATGGTGAGAAATTCTCAACATCTGATTTTACAATTCTTCCATTCTCACCAGAACCTTTTACTTGAGATAAGTTAATTCCTTTATCTTGAGCAATTTTTTTAGCTAAAGGAGAAGCGAAAACTCTACCTGAAGTAGATTGTTCTGCAACTACTACTTCTTGAGCAACTGCTTTTACTTCTTCTACTTTAGGAGCTTCAGCCACAGCGCCAACTTTGTAGTTAGCCGCAATACCTGAAACATCAGTTCCTGCTGGACCTAAAATAGCTAAAATTGTATCTACTGGAGCAGAATTACCTTCTTGAACTCCGATATATAATAACGTTCCTGCATTGAAAGATTCGAATTCCATCGTAGCTTTATCCGTTTCGATTTCAGCTAAAATATCGCCTTCTTTTACAGTATCTCCCACTTTTTTCAACCAAGTTGCAACTGTTCCTGTTGTCATTGTATCAGACAAACGAGGCATAGTTACTACTTTTACACCAGCTGGAATTTCAACTGCTGCTGAAGTAGGTTTTGCTTCTTCAACTACTTTTTCTTCTTTTGTTTCAGTCGCTGTTCCACCACTTAATAAAGCAGCAATATCTTCACCGGCTGCTCCAATAATTGCTAATAAAGAATCTACTGGTGCTGATTGTCCTTCTTGAATCCCGATGTATAATAAAACACCGTCATGAAAAGATTCGAATTCCATTGTAGCTTTATCCGTTTCAATTTCGGCAAGAATATCACCAGTTTTGATTGTATCACCCACTTTTTTTAACCAAGTTGCTACAACTCCTTCGGTCATCGTATCACTCAAACGGGGCATTGTTATAATTTGTGCCATAGTCCTTATAATTTATGTGGAATGAAAGGATAATTTTCTTGTTCGTACACTACGTCATACAACTGTTGTGCCTCTGGGAATGGAGATTCTTCAGCGAATTTTTCACATTCAGCAACTAAATCAGCTACTCTTTGATCGATTGCTTCGATTTCAACATCTGTAGCATAACCGTTTTCTTTGATAATATCTAAAACTTGAGTAATTGGGTCGATTTTTTTATATTCTTCCACTTCCTCTTTCGTTCTATATAATTGTGCATCAGACATTGAGTGCCCTCTGTAACGGTAAGTTTTCATTTCTAAGAAAGTTGGTCCGTCTCCACGGCGAGCTCTTTCCATTGCTTCGTGCATTGCTTCAGCCACCTTAACTGGATTCATTCCATCAACTGGCCCACAAGGCATTTCATAACCTAAACCAAGTTTCCAAATATCAGTATGATTAGCCGTTCTTTCAACAGAAGTTCCCATAGCATATCCATTATTTTCACAGATAAAAACTACTGGTAATTTCCAATTCATAGCCATGTTAAAGGCTTCATGTAAAGAACCTTGACGTGCAGCACCATCACCAAAATAAGTCAACGTAACACCACCCGTTTCAAAATATTTATCTGCAAAAGCCATACCAGCACCTACTGGAATTTGTGCTCCAACGATACCATGTCCTCCATAGAAACCATGTTCTTTAGAGAAAATATGCATCGATCCACCCATACCTTTAGAAGTACCTGTAGCTTTTCCGTACAATTCTGCCATAACTCTTCTTGGATCTACACCCATTCCAATTGGCTGAACGTGATTACGATAAGCGGTAATCATTTTATCTTTAGACAAGTCCATTGCATGTAAAGCTCCAGCTAAAACTGCTTCTTGACCATTGTATAAATGCAAAAATCCTCTAACTTTTTGTTGGATATAAACAGCAGCAAGTTTATCTTCAAACTTTCTCCAAAATAGCATATCCTCATACCATTTTAGGTAAACTTCTCTTGTAATTGGTTTCATTTTTAGTTTGTTTTTTAATACAATTGAACTGCAAACAATATAACATAATCATTCGCAATTTTACGAACAGCAAAAATACTACATAGAACCTGATTGAAAAAATTAAATTCTACGATTTTTGTATTTTTTATAACAAAATCGATAAAAAAAGTTACGAAATCGTTATAGATGATTCTTGTCGAAAACTAATGGTAAGATATTTTTTAGCGAATCTGATTTATAAATATCCCCTTTTGCTCCCATAAAGAAAATTGCAATTGGTGCATCTTGTTTAAATTCATACTCAGCAATTGATTGTCTGCAACTTCCACAAGGAGGAATAGGTTCTTCTAAATCTCTATCTTGTGGTGATGCTGTGATGAACATTTTTATAATTTTAGCATTTGGATAAGTTGCACCTGCGTAATAAATTGCTACACGCTCTGCACATAAACCAGAAGGATAAGCCGCATTTTCTTGATTGGAACCCTGAACTACTATACCATTATCTAAAAGAATAGCCGCTCCTACAGTAAATTTAGAATAAGGCGCATAGGCTTTACTTCTTGCTTCAAATGCTTTCAACATTAAACTTGTTTCTTCTTGAGACAATTCGTCTTTAGATAGTACCGAAATGGAGGTGTTTATTGAAATTTGCTTCATATGTAAGGAAAAAAAATCCAAATTCTTATTTTAGAATTTGGATTGTTAATTAATTTATTTTAAAAATTATAGTTCATCGTATTTATCACCGAAATTAAATGTAAGCGAGAAACGTAATGTGTTTTCCAATGGATTTTTAACTGTTGATGTTGAGAATAAATAAGAAACATCAATTTTTACGATATTATATTTAAATCCAGAACCTAAAGTAAAATACTTTCTAGCACCTTTTAATTTATTCTCATTAAAATAACCCATTCGCAATGCAAATGAATCTTGATACCAATATTCAGCACCTAAAGCATAAGTAAATTCTTTTAATTCTTCAGAAAAACCATCTGGAGCATCTCCAAAAGACTTAAAAATCCCTGTTACCCAAGGAATTGCTCTGTAGTTTCTATCAGCCAATGCATAATCTGAATTATCAACATCACCATCACCATCTTCATCGCCAACCTTAGGTGGAGTAGGAACCATAAGTTTTGTAACCTCTGCGGTAACCCCAACTTTATTATATTCATCAAAAATAAAATCAAAACCTCCACCTAATCTCATATTAGCTGGCATAAAATTATCATTTAAATCATCATTATCATAACTGATTTTTGGTCCCATGTTTTGAAAATTGAAACCCGCTCTCCATCTACCATTAAAATCATCATATGCAATTTCTTCTGATTGATAGTATCCTGCAATGTCAACCGCAAAAGAGGTGGCTGAACTTGCGTCTGTATTTTCATCAGCAATTTTAAGTGCAGAACGAACATATTTACCACCAACTGCCATTGAAAAACGATCGCTTAACTTTAACGAATAAGAACCATCTAATACAAATTCATTTGGATTAACCACTCTAGGAATCTCTCCAGGATCTCCCGTTCTTCTTAATTCAATATCACCTAAACCAAAATAGCGGAAAGACCCAGAAAATGCACTTCTTTCATTTATTCTGTTGTAATAAGTCAATTGACCTAAGGAAATATCGTTAGCTATACTTGTTAAATAAGGCGTATAACTAATTGAAAAACCTTGTTTATCAAGCGAAAAGGCATATTTAGCAGGGTTATATTGTTGTGAAAAAGCATCAGCTGAAGTTGCAACTCCCATATCAGCCATACCTGCAGATCTAGCGTCAGCAGCAATTAACAAGAATGACACCCCTGTAGTTATAACACGGTCTTGAGCTTTTGTATATTGAATAGCTAATGAAAGAATTAATAATAGCGCAATTTTTTTCATTGTTTTAATAAATTAATTTGACAAATATAGTATTTTATTATAGTATTACAAGTTTCTCATATTTTTCAACATACTTGCCTGTTGATGTAGATCTTACTTTTAGTTTATAAACATAAACTCCTTTTCCAATTTTGTCTCCAAAATCATCCCTTCCATCCCAAACAATATCTCTACATAAAAAACCATCTGTAGTCACTTGTTGATTGATTGTTTTAACAAGTTTACCAGAAACAGTTAAAATCTGAACTTGAACATCTAAAGGCTCAAAAGGCATATTGTGATTAAACCAAAATTCGGTGTAACTAACGAATGGATTTGGATAATTTAGTACATGCTCAATTTTCAAACCATCATCAGAACACACCGCGTTAAACTGAATTTCAGCCGTAACCAAATTATTATACACATCCCAGGCCTTAAACAAAATCGTGTGTAATCCTGGCGATAAATCTCTAAACGGAAAACGCACAAATCCTTTTGTATAATCGTCATTTTCTGTTTCATAATATTCATTTAAAACATACGGATTAGTTTCGTCTCCATCTAAAATCGCCACAATATCATGCCCTATTCCACTTGCTGTATTAATACCATTTTCATCTTCTAAAAACGCCAATAATATAGGAGAACAATTTGTGATTCCGCCAGAAACAAAACTTTCATCATTCATATGAATCTTTATTTTTGGAGGATTTGTATCATTAACAGCATTTACGTTAACACCTCCTATTAGGATTGTTTTATCATAACCTGTTTGATTATCTAAATTTGGAGCACTGCGTTTAGCATAAAAACTAATTTTACCATTCCCAACAGGAACTCGAATATCTTGAGGCACAACAAAACTAAATTCAAATTGTCCATTAACAACAGAAGCATTTCCTCTAAAGATTGTTTCTCCTAAAGTTGTGAAATTCATCTTTATTAATTGTCCTGCTGAGAAAAAATTTCCCATAATATTTATTCCTCCTGGGCTTGGTGCTACAACACCATTATTTGCCAAAGTACTTCTTTCAATCTCTTTATCAAAAATTTGAATTGCTAAATCACCATTATAATTTGATAATACCAAATCATTTTCATCTCTAACCTCACCTGATATTTTGATTAAACTTAATGCTTGAAACACAGGTAAAGGCTGTCCTACCGGCACATCATTAACACTTGTAAGTACTACTTTTGATTTAGGTATTGCCAGTTTCAATGCTGGATCTCCAATAAAAAAAACAACTCTTCTATTGTCTGAACTTGTATTTAATTTTGTTAAACGTAAAGCCTCAGCTATTGTAGGGTAATCACTTGACCCAAAAGCGTATAAATCTTCACTAAATAAATTATTCATCACAAACCCTGTTGTAACTCCAATTTGACGTGTAGTTGCAATTAATCCAATAGCCCCTCCGCTTTTATTCCAATACATATACTCCCCTCCAGTAAATCGATTTGGATCATCAAAACGTGTAAACTCACAGGTTATTGTAATAAACAAAGGATATCTGTAACGATTTGATAAATTTTGTGCATCTATTTTTTCAAACAAACGCTCTCTTGCTAATGCTTCTTCATTACCATGTCCGAAATAATTAAAAACCAAAGCTCCTTTTTCTAAAGCACTTAAGAATTCATTTTTTGCTTGCGGATAACGCTCACCTCCTGCCGCCACTTGTTGCGAATAGGAATCAGAGTGTATTTTTTTTACATTAACAAAAGGTTTTTGAGTAGTAAGAACATCGGCTAAATTATCTAACCCAAATTGCAATGTAACATCTGTTTCATTATCAGCATCATCAGAATAGATAACATAATTATTTCTCCATCTTCCATACGACTTTTCATCATTATATTCAATTACTTTATCCACCATTTCTTTTGCCTGACTTATGCTAGAAACTAACATTCTACCAACTGCAATATCTATTCCATCAACTCCGTCTAACATCTGACCTTCATCAGTATCCATTAATCCATAAAAATCATCAGACATAAAACTAGAATACAAAGACATATTAGACACATTATTTACTTCAGAAGCTAAAGGGTTAAAGCCATGAAATACAGGAACAATATTAGTATTATTAAAAATCCTGTCTTTATAATCATACGAAGCATCACCAAAAAGATTAACATATTTAACCCTCTTGTCAGAACTTGATGCATTCCAATAGACATATTTAATAAAATTACGTATTGCCGCAATATCTTGCTTACCTGAAGAAAACTCTTGATAAATCTTCTCCAATTCTACAACTCGAACGCTTAATCCTGAATTATTTCTATGAAAATCCGCTAATCGCTCAGCTTGAGCCACTAAAAATCTTGGTGTAATTATCAAATAATCTATATCTTGAAAAACACCCTGATTATTATTGAAAATAGTCCCTTTTAAGTTTTGATTTTGAACAAGACTACTACTTTCTTTTAATGGCGAATAGGTATCAGTCAAATCAACGGCAATATATTTTCTTTGTGTTCCAAGATTGACCTTAAAAGCAAAATTTGAACCTGAAATATTCGTATATGAAACAGCATTATAAATATCAGTCACATCCCAAACTTGAGAAACTGATGTTGCATTACTTATTACATATTCACCTATTCCAATATTACTCAATTCATCATTGTTAAAAAAAGTAAATTGTTTTCCATAACCCGTAAGATTTCGTTTTGATTTTATACGAATAAAATCTAAATAACCATTTGAATTTGGAACGCCGCCGTTATCATAAGTTAGCTTTATATTTATATCATTTGATGTAACTACAAAATTACCTGATATCGCAGACTCATATGCTTCAATTCCATTAAAAGCGATTAATTCAGGAAAATTCAAACTCCCAACATCTTGATTGTTAATTTTAAAATTAAACGAGGAACTACCAAATGATTTTGATGCGGTATTGATGTAAAAATTTAAAGGAAAACTTGTATCTAAATTAGGAATAGTAAAATCAAATTCTTGCTCATTTGTAATGTTAAATTGCTCACCAAACCATCTTCTACCAACTTTAGCGATATTTACCAAATCTTTTTCATAATATAAAACATCGTCAAATTTTGAAAAAGAAAGTGCAGGAGCTCCTGTGGGTTCCACTGCATTTTGAATTCTTTTCCCTTGACCACCTGCGCTTGTTACATAATAATAAGACTTGTCTGAAAACAAATTAACTGAAGTTAAACTTTCAGAATTCCATGTATCTACTCCTTCAGCATAAAATAAAATATAATCATTATTATCAAAAACACCATCTTCTTCACCTACAAATTGTATAGCATTTTCAACCAAATCATCAGGAAAATAAATTGAATTATCTAAAGGTAACATTCTCCCTCCATTTCCAAATATTTTAATGTTTTTAGGATTTACATTAACGTTAAAACCTAAACTTTGCAAAAAAGACTTGGAAATTTTATAAATTCCAGATTTTTGAATGTAAAACCTGTACCAATTACCCGAAGTTAAAACAGAATTAGAAATAGTTTGAAACGAATTATTTACTCTATTTGAAGTTGCATTTCTATAACTATACGAAAATGAT
>NZ_DITB01000098.1 GCF_002422095.1 Flavobacterium sp. UBA6195 | reverse complement strand
GAATTAGTTTCTGAAGAAGATTTAAGAAAAGCAAAAGCAAAATATGTAGGTAACTTCGTAATGCAAATTGAAAAACCATCAACTATCGCAGGTTACGCTTTAAACAAAGAAACACAAGGTTTACCTGAAGATTTCTATGAAAACTACATAAAAAACATCAATGCAGTTACTGCAGAAGATATCAAAAATGCAGCTAACAAATATTTCTTATCTGACTACACGAGAGTAGTTATAGTAGGAAAAGCGGCTGATGTCTTACCTGGATTAGAAGCCATGAGTAAAAGAGAAAAATTACCAATTTTCTACTTTGACAAATATGGTAATCCAACAGAAAAGCCAGAAGTTAAAAAACCTATTCCTGCAGGCGTAACAGCTCAGACCGTATTAAACAACTACATCAATGTTATTGGTGGAGAAAAAGCCGTTAAAAACGTAAAAACACTAGCAGTAATGTCATCAGGTACAGTTCAAGGAACTCCATTAGAATTAGTTGTAAAAACAGCTCCTAAAAAATTAGGCGTTGAAATGAAGGCTATGGGAATGGTAATGATGAAACAAGTGGTTAACGAAAAAGAAGCTTACATGGTACAACAAGGTCAAAGAAAAGATTTCAAAGACCAAGATTTGAAAGACATGCAAGATATGGCGGATAATTTTAAAGAATTATCCTTATTAACAGATAAAGACATTATATTAACTGGTATCGAAAATATTAATGGAACTGATGCTTACGCAATCAAAAACGGAAAATCTACTTATTACTATGATGTAAAAACTGGATTTAAAGTTGCTGAATCTAAAGAATTAGAGCAAGGCGGTCAAAAAATGACTCAGACTACTTACTATCAAGATTACAAAGACGTAAAAGGATTGAAATTTCCGTATAAAACCATCATGAATGTTGGTATCGAAATCGAATTAATTACTACTGAAGTTAAAATTAACGAAGGTGTAACGGATGCTGATTTCAAATAATAAACAAAACATGAAATTCATAAAGCGCTCAAGAAATTGGGCGCTTTTTTTTATTTCTTACTCGAAAAATAAACTCCAATTAATACAATTAAAGCTCCTAGTAGTTGTATTGCAGAAAGTGTTTCATTCATAAATAAATAACCTAAAACAAAAGCAACTACCGGAATAATATAAGTTACCGAAGAAGCAAAAACAGGCGATGAAAGCTGAATCAATTTAAAGAATAAAATATTTGAAAATCCAGTTCCGACGATTCCTAAAATAGCAATAAATCCTAAGGAGGTTTGTACTTTGATTTCGTGAATGATATCAAAAAAACCAGTAAAATATAAAACAATTAAAGCCGGAAAAAACATAATTAAAAAATTTCCCGTACTAATAGTTAAAGGTTTTAAATCGGATAGATATTTTTTGATTAAATTGACATTTACACCGTAAAAAACTGAGGCGATTACAATTAAAATTGCGTAGTAATAGTTTTCAGTAGTATTTTCTCCATCACCAAATAACACTAACAAAGCACAACCGATAAACCCAATAATCACTCCAAAAACCTGACTACGTTGCACACTCATTCCAAAAAAAAGTAATCCAGCTAAAAGAGTATTCAAAGGAGTTAATGAATTTAAAATCGAACTAATAGAACCATCAATTTTTGAAAGTGCAAAAGCAAACAAAAAAGCTGGAATAAAAGTACCACACAAAGCAGTTAACGCAATGTATTTCCATTTATGCAATGGAATTTGAGGAATTTGTTTAAATCCAACAACAATCAAAAACATAGCTGCAAAAAGAATTCGCAAACTTCCTAATTGAACCGAATTCACACCTTTCAAACTCAACTGCATTAAGATAAAGGAACTTCCCCAAACGCAGCCTAAAAAGCCTAATAAATACCATTTTGTCGAATTGTTTTCCATAGCACTATTTTGTTCGTCAAAATTCAGGCTTTATTTTGAAAATAGCACTATGAATTTTTGTAATTTTGCATAGTCTTTATTTATAGACTTTTAATTTAACATTTATTGATATGAAAAATTTAAAAAATATTGGTTTTACGCTTTTAATGATGCTTTCATTAGCAAGTTGCAAACAAGAAAACAAAGAAGTTACAGTTGAAGAAACAAAAAAAGGAGTGGTTTCTGAAGCAGATTTAGCTAAAATGCAAACAGCAAGTTTTACCATCGAAGGAATGACGTGTGCTATGGGTTGTGCTAAAACTATTGAAAACAAATTAGCGGCTCAGGATGGAGTTGGACAAGCGGTTGTGGATTTCGATACTAAAATTGCTACTGTAAAATTCGATGCAGAAAAACAATCGTTAGAATCTTTGACTAAAACCATTGAAGGCGTTGCTGGAGGCGATTCTTACAAAGTAACGGAATCGAAAAAAATGTAATAAAAAAACGCCCTGATTATCTCAGGGCGTTTTTTATTATTTCCATTCCAAAGATTCCATTATCCTACGTATATCATCTTTTAGATATTGAGCGGCTGGCAAAATAGAATCAAAATTAGGCTTTGCATAAAAATAGACACTTCCAACGATAAAGTTTTTAGTGCTATCAGTAACGTAAAATTGGGCATTTGTTGCTGCGTTTCCTCCAACTTCGTAGAACATTCCGTAAACCTTTTTCTTGTTGTTAATAAAGGGTTGTTCTAGAATATCATCTGCTTTTACAACGTGGTCATAAGTTAGTTTTTGAGCATCGCGTAATAATTTATCAATATCATTATTTACTGTTTTATGAGTCAAGTAAATCGTAGCTTTCATCTTTGGATAATTGATTTCGAAAGCACATGATTTATCTTTAATTAAGGCTAAATCATTTTTATCAAAAGTAAAGGAACAATTAGAATCTAATTTAGAATATTTCGCTTTTGGATATTCTAAACTTAATTGTCCTTTTGGTTTTGGTAAGGTTTCATCTCCACAAGAAATCAAACTTAAAAACAATCCCAAACAACTCAATTTTACTATATTTTGTATCATAATTACAATAACGTAACTTTTATTTGTTTTATTCTTCTCTTATCTACATTTTCGATGGTAAAAATAAGATTATGGAATGTTATTTTCTGTCTTTTTTTTGGAAAATTTCCAGAAATCTCGAGTAAGAATCCGGCTAGAGTTTCAGCTTCACCTTTTTTACTTTCAAATTCGTTTTCATCTACATCTAGAATTCTATAAAAATCTTTCAAGCTAATTTTACCTTCGAAAAGGAAATTTTTATCATCAATTTGGGAATAAATCAAATCTTCATCATCGAATTCGTCACTAATATCACCTACAATTTCTTCCAAAACATCTTCTAAAGAAATAATTCCAGAAGTTCCGCCATATTCGTCCACTACTACCGCTAAGTGACTTTTCATGCCTTGAAAATCTTTCAACAAATCGTCTAGTTTTTTGTTCTCAGGCACAAAGAAAGGTTGGCGTAATAATTTGGTCCAATCAAAATCTTCACTATCAATATGCGGAATCAAGTCTTTAATAAATAAGATTCCTTCAATTTGATCGATATTTTCTTTATAAACTGGAATTCGAGAATAGCCTTTTTCAACAATTTTTGGCATTACTTGATCGAAAGCTTCTTCGATATTTAAAGCAAAAACATCAATTCTTGGACTCATTACTTGACGCACCTCGGTGTTTCCAAAAGTTACAATTCCTTCTAAGATTTTTTGTTCGCCATCAGTTGTATCCGTTTGTGAGGTTAATTCTAAAGCTTGTGAAAGCTGGTCAACCGAAAAATTTCCTTTTTGCACATTGAGCTTCTTCTCGATAAAAAGAATTCCGTTTCTCATGGGAACACTAATTGGAGAGAGTAAATTATTCAAAATCGAAATTGGAATAGCTATTTTTTTTGCAAAAGTAATGTTGTTTCTATTAGCGTAAATTTTTGGCAATACTTCTCCAAAAAGTAAGATAAAAAACGTAACCACTACAACCTCCATAACAAATCGAAGAACTGAAGAATCAATTCCGTTAAACAAACGTTCGCTAAAAGAAGAGAAAATGATTACAATAGCAATATTTACAAAATTATTAGCGACTAAAATGGTAGCTAACAATTTTTTAGGTTTTTCTAATAAACCCGAAATAAGCTTTCCACTGTTGTAATCTTTGTTTGAAATATCGTCGATATCTTTTTGAGATAAAGAAAAAAGGGCTACTTCTGAACCCGAAATAAAGGCAGAACAAGCGAGCAATATCAAAATTGCTAGTATTCCAAAAAGGAATTCAAAATCTATCGAAGAGAGAAAACTGGCCGGGTCAGGATCCAAATTAATTCAATTTAGTTAAACATTAAAATCGTCAGGAGCACTACCTGTTGGTAAAGATGATTTGCTTAAATCAGTATCTTTTTTGGTAGTTAAGAATGTAAATTCGGTAACCTGAATTTCAGTAGTGTATTTTGTAGCACCATCTTCTGCTTGCCATTGACGTGATTTTATTCTACCTTCGATGTAAATTTTATCACCTTTAGAAAGGTATTTTTCGCAAATTTCGGCTGCTTTATTTCGAACAACAATGTTATGCCATTCTGTTGATGTAATTTTTTCCCCAGTGGTTTTGTTGATGTATACTTCGTTTGTCGCTAAAGGAAAACGTCCAATACAATTACCACCTTCAAAGTAATGCATTTTAACTTCGTCACCTAAATGACCTATCAAAATAACCTTGTTTAATGTTCCGTTCATGGCTTATATATTTTTATTAGGGTTAATCAAAAATAGTAATTTAAAGTGAATTACAATAATTTGCAACAATAAAATTATGAATTACTATTGGAAAAGGTAGTTTTTCTATTTCTGTAATTGGTTTTGAATCAGGTAATTTTGAATCGAATTGCACTTCAAAAAAACGAATGTTTAAGTGTTGGTGCGACAACTTATGCAGTTTAATATCATTATGAAGTGAAATTATTTCAATAGGTTGCAAATTGAAGAATTCCATTTTAGAAACTTCTTCGATAATTTCATTTTCCGATAATTGCGATTCGGATTCAAATACTGGAAATTCGTATAAGTTTTCCCAAATTCCTTTTCCTTCGCGCTTTTGAACAATGAAACTTGATTCAGAATCTTTTAAAATGAGATAATTTAGATAACGAGGCGTGACTTTTGTTTTTTTTGTCTTAACCGGAAGTTCGTTTACTTTTTTATATTGAAGTCCAGCACAACTCGAATTTAAAATACAAGCTTCACAATTTGGATTTTTTGGAACACACTGCAAAGCGCCAAACTCCATAATCGCTTGATTAAATAGAGCAGGATTCTTTTTGTCTAATACTTCTTGTGCTAATTGTTGAAATTCTGTTTTTGTTTTTGGTAGAGAAATATCACTCTCTACATTATAATAACGACTCAAAACGCGGAACACATTTCCGTCTAATACCGCAACAGCTTCGTTAAATGAAAAAGAGGCAATAGCGGCAGCGGTATATTCACCAACACCTTTTAATTTTAATAATTCTTTATAATTGGAAGGAAATTCGCCATTTAATTCAAAAGCAATGTGTTTTGCAGTTGCATGAAGATTTCTAGCTCTGGAATAATAACCCAAGCCTTGCCAAAGTTTTAAAACGTGTTCTTCATCAGCTTTGGCTAAGTCAAAAACAGTTGGAAAAGCCTCAGTAAAAGACAAAAAATAAGGTAAACCTTGCGCCACTCGCGTTTGTTGAAGCATGATTTCTGAAAGCCAAATAGGGTACGGATCAGTCGTATTTCGCCAAGGTAAGTCGCGCTTATTTTGTAAATACCAATGAATTAAAGAGTTAGAAAAATCCATGTTTTTAAATTGAGACAACAAAAATAAATCTTTAGTAATTAAAATTTAATCAATTAAGGTTGAATTATTGTTTTTTTAATTCTTATATTTGCAAACTCAAAAAAATACACATAAATATAAATACGAAAGAAAATGACGAAAGCAGACATCGTAGCGAAAATTTCAGAAAAATTAGGACTTGAAAAAGGTGATGTACAAGCAACTATTGAGTCTTTTATGGAAGAAGTAA
>NZ_DITB01000067.1 GCF_002422095.1 Flavobacterium sp. UBA6195 | reverse complement strand
TCCAAAACCCTAGCAAATACAAGCCCTCGCAATTTTGTTAAAAACTTGTACGAAAAACAACGCAAACAAGTACTGAATTTGTTCTAATTTTAGGCATCCCAAATAGTAAAAAAAATCCAAAATCATATTGAAATTTACTTGAAGTATACCTGAACTTCAAGCTAATAAACCATTTCAATTCGTGACTTTGGAAAAAGTGTAACCAAATAACAAATAATGAACAAATTTAACACCGGCAAAAAACGTGAACTTAAAAGGGCAAAACATCAAAAAATCATTGTTCTCAGAATGGAGAACCATCGACACAGCACAAAGTGCAGCTTCTATTTTTGACATTACTCACGACCAGGAACCCACACTGGAAAACTATTGTATTGCTTTACTCGAAAAAGTATTTACAATCCCACAATCCCAACTCCCCGAATTCATAAACTACCAACTCCAACTTGCCCAAGACGGAAACACCTGGTTAAACAAATTCGAAAAATTATTAGCCAACAATGAAGAACTATTCTTTAGCCAAAAGGCATTGAGTAGATTCAATAAATTGTACAACATCATTGAGAAAAAACGAACGGAGCTGCAATCTTCGAGCGTAAAAGAAACCAAACAAATTACTCCAAAAAGGTTAATTAATGCCGAATCGGAAGATCGTTATTTTTCGTTTTTTGAAATCAAACATCAGGTTGAAAAAATGGAATCGTTCAATGAACAAATCTTGTTTTTAAACGAAGAAATTTTCGAATACCGACAAGCCGACATCATTTCAATCAACAACAAGCTGCAAGCTTATGACCAACAATGCGTTCAATTCATTGAAAAATTACAAACGCTTCGCAAAATGCGTTCCGAAATTGAGAAGGAAAAAGAACTAGAACTGGAGAAAAAACTAACCACTAAAAAGCTAAAATTCAACGGAAATCTAAACCAATTAGTAGACATATTCTACCAACTAAGTCGTGAGCTATTTGTTGATGGAAAATCTTTTATTGATGCTTCCAATGGCGAAATCGTAAATATGATAGTCAATAACTTTATCGACAAAGACAACAACGAAATAAGTCCCCAAACAGTCGAAACCATTCTCAAACCATCACGAGGCGATAAACGACCAAAGACCCACAAAAGAATAGACCTCGACAACTTCCTCTAAAAAATAATAGTCCCTTGGGACCCGATTGGGACTAAGGGACTTTTTTTTACTTCACAATTTTGCTCCATAAACTTTTAAAAACTACGAAAATGGAAGCAATTATTTTAACAAAAGACCAGTACAACGACTTAATGGCAAAATTAGACGCAATTCAAAGCCAACTAAACACCAAGCCAGACCCAAAGAAAGAAACCTTCTTAGACAATCAAGAGTTCATCATGCTCATGAAAATCTCCAAACGCACAGCGCAAACATGGAGAGATGAAGGCAAAATCTCATTCAGTCAAGTAGGAAGCAAAATCTACTACAAACTTTCCGACGTTGAAAAACTACTACAAGAACACTACAATAAATCATTCAAAGGAAAATAGTATGAAATGCCCTTTAACAAATTTTCAAAACAACCTCGATAATTCTCTAAGGGCATTACATCTTCCTTAATTTAAAATATTATATAAGGATGAACCAGTGCAACGGAACCTGCGAAGCTTGTGACTGTAAAACAGGAACAACCACAAAAACTATTCACTAATCACTTTTCACTAATCACTCAAACATGATAACAATCTTCAAAAACTTCAACGAAGTAATAGAACACAAAACAATTCCCGAAATCCTGCAAGAAATCAAAACAGGAAAGTACAGACCAGGGATAACCTATTTGCGTAAATCATTAGCCGAAAACAAACTAGAAGCCTATGAAAAAGCCAAAAAATCATTGCCTGCATTCACACCTTCAGGAAAATTTGTAGGTGGAAGAAAAATGGAATTTCTGGAAGCATACTCCAATTTCATAATCCTAGACATCGATAAATTAAGTCAAACCGATTTACAAAACGCAAAACACAAAGCCAACCAATCCGAATACACCTATGCAAGTTTCATAAGTCCATCAGGCAATGGATTAAAAATTCTAGTAAAAGTAAACACCACAAAAGAAGACCACAAAGAAACCTTTTTGGCCATCCAAAAACACTATGAAATCCTATTAAACCATGAAATAGACAAATCCGGAAAAGACATAACCCGACTATGTTTCTACTCATTCGACGATAACCTCTATCAAAACGAAGCTGCAAAGACATTTGTCACATCGAGCGAAGTCGAGATGAGTTTGAGCGGAACAGCCTCAAATCAATCTTGTCATGCTGAACTCGTTTCAGCATCTCAACTGCCAACCGCGACTGCGACTGTGACTAACAGCGAAGCCATCTACAACCACTGCGTTCGTTTCACCGAAAAAAAAGTGCAATACGCGACAGGTAGCCGAAACGTATTCGTACACCAACTCGCGTGTAATCTAAACCGAAAAGGCATTTCATTAAACGAAGCACTAAGCTTCATATTAACAGACTTTGGCTATGACGAAAAAGAAGTAACACAAACCGTTCACAGCGCCTACGGAAACATTCACGAATTTGGCAAAGATGAAACTATACACAAACCAAAGAAACCGAAAACAGAGAACCGACAACCGACAACAAGCGCAGCTGACGAAGACGACGAAGACAAACCAAAACCAACACAAATCGACCGATTAGAACTATTCCTTTCAACAAGATATGTATTTCGGCATAACATGGTTTCAGGCAAGTTAGAGTTTCAATATTTCGGAAAAAAGAAATGGCATGTAATGAACGACTTCATAGAAAACTCAATGCTTCGCGAATGTTTAAAAGGAAGAATCAAAACAAACCTCTCTTCTTTGCGAAACCTATTGTATTCCGATTTCTGTGAATTATACAATCCTTTCGAAGATTACTTTTACAATCTGCCATCGTATGATGAAAAAACAGACTATATTTTAGAATTGGCAAACACCATAACCACCACAAAACAAGAACTTTGGCAAGAGTGTTTTAAAAAATGGATTGTAGCAATGGTAGGTTGTGTATTGGATGACAAAGTAATCAATCACACCGTAATTGTATTCAGTGGAAAACAAGGATTAGGAAAAACCACTTGGGTAGAAAAACTAGTGCCTAGAAAATTAAAAGAGTATTTGTTCTCAGGAACCATAAACCCAAACAACAAAGACACTTTAGTGCAGCTTTCAGAATGTATGTTAATCAACCTGGACGAATTAGAAAACCTAAACCGTTCCGAAATTGGAAGCTTAAAAGAAATCATCACAAAGACACAAATCAGAATGAGAAAAGCCTACGGACATAACAACGAAACCATGCCAAGACGCGCATCATTTGCCGGAAGTGTCAACACAGCACAATTCTTAAACGATAGTACAGGTAGCAGACGTTTCCTTTGTTTTGAAGTAGAAAACATCCAATACCAACATGAAATAAATATTGACAATGTATTATCACAAGCCTTGTATTTATTCAAAAGTGGATTCAAACATTGGTTCGACCAAGAAGAAATCAAAAACATCACCGAAAACAACGAACAATACCAACTACGAAGCCCAGAAGAAGAATTGCTTTTAACATGGTTTTCTCCAGTAACTAAAAATGAAAGAAATGAATATATAGATAATGAAGGTAACGTTGTGGCTCTCCACCCTTCGGGGGGAGTTGGAGGGGGGCTGCACTATTTAAACGCCTCGCAAATAGCAGCTAAACTAGCCGAAAGAGCAAAAATCACAATCACCGATGGAACCATAAACAAAATAGGAAAAGCTTTAAAAAAACACAATTTCACAAGACTAATGCGAAAAGGAAGTCCAGTCTACGCAGTAAAAGAATTTACTTACGAAGAAGTAGATCAAACCAACAGACAATCCGAAATATAAACACCAAATAAAAAAAAGTGGAAAATTATATTTTCCACTTTTTTTTCTGCAAACTGATCACCGAAAACTGACCACTAAAAAGAGGGTGTAAGGGGTGTAACCAAATTTCAACACAAACATTTTTAGTTTTTTTACTTTTCAAATTTTCTAGCAACATCAGCACAATCAAAAGCAAATCAATAAAGGACTAAGTATAGTTTGCACCCAATTCTCCAAATAAATCCGTTTTTTTAATTTCTGAAAAAATAAAAATCTTTTACACGTTTTTTCCCTACACCCTACACCCTGCATAATTTTGCACTATTTCTCATCATTTTTAACGTAAATAAGGATTTCCTCATTTTGGTTTCGATAGCTTTTTTGTATGTTTGTAAACAATACTAGAATTTATGAATGCAAAACCGTTTTTAAAGTGGGCTGGTGGTAAAACACAATTGATAGGAGACATAGAAAATGTATTGCCAAAGAAATTTATTGCTAATAAATTCACTTATATTGAACCATTTGTTGGCAGTGGTGCCATTTTATTTTGGATGTTAAATAACTTTCCGAAAATAGAAAAGGCTGTTATCAATGATATCAATACAGACTTAATAAACACCTATAAAGTTATTGCTTCAAAACCAAATGAGCTTATTTCTTTATTGAAAGAATTCCAGACAGAATATCACAATATTGATACTGATACAGAACTCAAAAGAGAATATTATACAGCAAAAAGAACATTATTCAATACACGTTCAACAGATAAAGAAACACAAGCTGCACTATTCATCTTCTTAAACAGAACTTGTTTCAATGGATTGTTCAGAGTAAATAAAAGTAATGCCTTCAATGTTCCAATAGGAAGTTATAAAAAGCCAATGATTTGCGATGCTGATAATTTATTAGCAGTTAGCGAAGCACTTCAAAAAGTGGAAATTCTTACTGGAGATTATCAACAAACACTTTCACATGCTGAAAAACCAGCATTGTTTTATTTCGATCCACCATACAAACCATTAAATAAAACCTCTAGTTTTAATTCGTATTCCAAGGATGAATTTGATGATAATGAACAAATTCGTTTGAGAGATTTTTGCAAAACCTTAAATAACTTAGGACACAATTGGATTTTAAGTAATTCCGATGTAAAAGGTAAAGACTTAGAAGATAATTTCTTTGATGATATCTATGAAGATTTTAATATCAATAGAGTTTTTGCAAGAAGAAGTATCAATGCTAATGCTGAGAAAAGAGGAAAATTAACCGAACTATTAATTACCAACTACTAAAATGAATAAACTTTGCCAATTACTCAATATAGAAAATGAAGATTTACTTTTTGAGCAAATAACAACCTCATTTAAAGATAAAGGAATATTACTTTGGGATTACTTTGTGAACTGGGAAAAGGTTTACAAAAATATCAAGCCCATAGAAAAAGAATTAAATCTTTTAAATGTTTTGATTGGTAAAGAAAAAATCGAACAAGAAGTTTTTGAATTGATTAAAGAATATCCTCAGGTAATCAAGGCATTCCCTTTTTTAATTGCATATAGAGATACTCAAGTTTCTATGCTTACCGATGTAACAGAATTTTTATACAAGGATTACGATTTTAAAAGCCGACAATTATCAAATGAAGATTGTCAAGATTTAGCAACCTTTTTTATAAAATCTGGTTTAGGTGATTTAGTAAAAGATAAAAAAGTAAAAAACCTAGTTGATTATGTTACTGGTGTAGAAGTTGGTTTAGACAGTAACGGTAGAAAAAATCGTGGTGGAACCATGATGGAAAACATCGTAGAAACATTTGTAAAAAAAACTTGTGATGAGTTAGGTTTACAATACATGAGCCAAGCCAATGCTAAAAAAATTAAATCCCAATGGGGTATTGAAATACAAGTAGATAAATCATCCCGTAATTTAGATTTTGCTATCAATAAAAATGGAAAATTGTATTTTATTGAATGCAACTTCTATGGTGGCGGTGGATCAAAACTAAAATCAACAGCCACTGAGTATGTGAAAATGAATGAATATTGGAATGATCAAAATATTACTTTTATTTGGATTACAGATGGTGCAGGTTGGAAATCAACATTAAAACCATTAAGAGAATATTTTGATAAAGCGGATTATTTATTGAATTTAGAAATGTTAAAAACAAATGTTTTAAAAAGTATTTTGTAAAATGTATATAGACAAAATATATATTAAAAACTTCAAATGTTTTCAGGAAATTGTACTGAACTTTGATCCCGAAATTAACCTAATAATAGGAGGCAATAATAGTGGAAAATCAACGATATTTGATGCCTTGAGGTTATGGCAAATAGCATTTGTAAAATTTTTAAAGGATAGAACAAATAATAAGCAATCATCATTTTATTCACAAAGATATTTTTCTTTTACAATAGAAGATATATCGTTTTTAAGAGTTTCTAAGTTTGAAAAACTTTTTTTTAATCCAAATAGTAATGCAAAAAAATTTGAAATAAGATTAACGTTTAAAGGAAATAATAATGTTGTAGAATTACCAATAATTTTCACAAGAACAGGAGAAGGTCAAGTTTTACGTTTTGAATTATGCAAAAATAATGAAAAAAGAAATCAGGCTTCCGATTCACTTTCTGACGTTTTAGATGTTGCTAAAGGGACTGATTTTAAAACATCTTCACTTTTTACTTACATTAATCCTCTTTTTAAAATTCCACTTTATGAACCAAGTTATTCAAAAGGGTTTATATTAAATAGCTTACATCAAGCTAAAGTTAATGAAATAATTAGAAATCTTATTCACGAACATGCTCCATTAAAAAAAGAAAAAGTTTCTAACCCAAATAGAAAGCTTAAAGGTGATAAACTTATTGAAATAGAAAGAGATTTGACTTTAATTTTAAATAGTTATAAAACAACAAATCCAATATTTGAGTTTTCAACTCAATTAGAAGATGAGGATGTTTATATTAGTTTGTTTGGAAAAAATACAGTAACTGGAATAGAGGTTGAAATTAGTCAATTAGGTAGCGGAACACTCAATATACTAAATATTCTCTCAGTTTTAGCATTTGGTGATTATGAGAATTTCAAAATTAATGCTTTACTTCTTGACGAACCTGATTCTCATCTTCATTCAAATCATCAGAAAAATTTATTTGAATATTTAAAACAAAAAAGTAAAGATGAAAACAAACAAATTTTTATCATTACGCACAATCATGAACTAATTGACTGTTTTGATAAGGTATTATTTCTTGATCCTAAAAGGATAAAAAAAGAAATCTCTATAAATGCGATTCCAAATAGTCAATATTATGATGTATATAAAGTGATTGCACCAGAATATCACTTAAAAATGTTAGAAATAGCTAAAAAAAAGGAAATAGAAAAAGAGCTTCATAATTTAACAAAACCTACAATTTATTGTGAGGGAACATCAGATGTAGCAATTATTAACTTGGCTTATAAAAAAATTTATGAACAAGAATTGTTTTTTAATGATCAAGTCAGTTTTTTAGGTGGTGGTGGCGAAGGTGAAGTGGGAAACAAATTAAAAAATAATAATACAGACTATAAAGTTATTGGCATACTGGATAATGATTATGCAGGTCAAAGCCAGATGAAAAAACTTACTAAAGACCATGGTTTTAATCAATTAAATGATATTACTTATAATAATAAGAAAAGTTATTTAGTAATGTTACCAATACCAAAATTCCGTTTCGATAGTGCTATCTATTTTGAAACAAAAACTTTCATAGAATATTTATTTACAGATGAAACACTAGAAAATAAATTAGGTATAGAGTTAAAAGAACACAAGGGAGAAAGTTTTAAAAGATTTGATGAAAAACAATTAGATTCAATTAAACTTGACATCATAAAGAATATTGATAAGTTAGAAAAAAATGATTTCAAATATTTTATTCCTATTTTTAATAGAATTGCAGAAATTATAGATTTTGAATTACCTAAAATAAATGCTTAAACCATATTTCAAATCCGAAGACAAAAACTTTTACCTTTTGCAAGGTGATTGTAAAGAGCTTTTGCCTCAATTTGAACATAAATTTGATATGGTTTTTGCAGATCCACCTTACTTCCTTTCTAACAATGGTTTATCTATTCAGAGTGGTGAAATTGTTTCAGTAAACAAAGGAGCTTGGGACAAATCGGAAGGGTTTGATTTTATCAATGATTTTAATCGTACTTGGTTAAAATTGGTAAGAGAAAAACTAAAAGATAATGGCACTATCTGGATAAGTGGGACCTATCATAACATTTTCTCAATCGGTCAATTATTACAAGAATTAGATTTTAAAATCTTAAATGTAATTACATGGGAGAAAAACAATCCACCACCTAATTTTTCATGCAGATTTTTTACGCATTCAGCTGAATTAATTATTTGGGCACGTAAAAAGGAAAAGGTACCACATTACTACAACTATGAGTTAATGAAGCAACTAAACGGAAACAAACAAATGAAGGATGTTTGGAAATTACCTGCTATTGCTAAATGGGAAAAATCATGCGGTAAACATCCAACCCAAAAACCGTTATCAGTATTAACGCGTATCATTTTGGCTTCAACTAAACCAGGAGCATGGATTTTAGATCCATTTGCAGGAAGTTCAACAACCGGAATAGCAGCTAATTTAGCTAACAGAAGATTTCTAGGTATAGATATGGAAACAGAATTTCTAGAAATGAGTAAGAATAGAAAATTAGAAATTGAAAATCCTAAAATAGCTTTAGAATACAAACAAAAAATAAGAGGTTTTGAAACTAAAAATCAATTACAAATGTATTTAGAAGAAGAACCATGCGAACCTTATTCAAAGGATTTGGAATTGTAATTAACAAAGTGTTTTAAGAAATACTTTTAAACTCAATATCCCATAATTCCATTTGATGAGTATTAACTAAAGACATGCATTCTTCAATAGCCTTCTCTTTGCTTTCTTCATCAACAACCCAAGCAACTGATAAATTGTTAATCCCTAAAAATTTAGAGCTAAAGTCAGTAACACCACAATTCAAAAACATTTCTAAGTTTTTTTGTTCTCCGCTAAATTTTGCTGTTATTGTTCTCATTTTTAATAGGAAATTAAATAAAGTATAAAGATAATTTAAAAATTCGTTTAGTGCAAATAAGTGTAAAACTATAATAAATAAAATTATCTCATTCAGCACCACAAAAATCGCTCCTATCCTGTGCCGATAACTATCTGTATTCAAGTATTCCTAGGTCAATGCTACCAGTTGCTACAAAGCCTGTCCTGAATTTAAATCGAAAGGTTAATTTTAGGTTTGCTAAAAACTACTTTAGTAAATTTATATGAATTCATTTCATAATAAAAACTTTCAAATATACATTCAAGGAACCAATTTCTAATCCATACAATTTCCATCAGTAAAAAAAAATATCATTCCCTTTTTTTTTTTACAAAAACTATTCGTAATTTTACGAATAGAAATTCAAAGGATAATGAAAACCAATAAAGAAAATCAATTTACATCCCTTCAGGTAGATACAGCCCGCTTTGCAAAAGCACTTAGTCACCCTGCTAGAGTAGCTATTTTAGAGTTACTAAACTCGCAATCATGTTGTTATCATGGTAATATGGCAGATGAATTGTCAATTGCAAAGTCCACACTATCACAACACTTAAACGAACTTAAAGAAGCAGGTCTAATTCAAGGAACTATTACGGCACCTTCAGTAAAATACTGTATTAACAGAGAAAATTGGGCGTTAGCGAAATATCTATTAGGTAACCTTTTAAAATAAAAAAATTTAATAACTATGTTCGTAATATTACGAACAATAATAACAATAATAACAAAAATTATGAGCACAATTATTAAAGTATTAGGACCAGGTTGTCCAAAATGTAAAACAACTTTTCACAATGTGGAAGAAGCAATTAAACAATTAGGTATAGAGGCAACCATCGAAAAAGTAGAAGACATTGAAGAAATGATGAAATACAATGTCTTAACAACCCCTGTATTGGTTATTAATGAAGAAATTAAAATCAAAGGCAGAATTGCTCAAATAGACGAAATTAAAGAACTTTTAAAATAATTAAATCATGGAAAATCAAACATTAGTTAAAGAAATTTGCCCTACTACAACGCAAACTTGGGTAAAAGAAGGTGCTTTATTAGTAGACGTGAGAGAAAATGATGAAGTTGCTGAATTAGCTTACGATGTTCCTAATCTATTGCATATTCCATTAACGCAATTTGAAGAGCGTTTTCAAGAAATACCAAAAGACAAAAAAGTAGTTATGGTATGCAAAAGTGGTGGGCGTAGTTTAAGAGCGGCTGGCTTTTTAGTAAATCATGGTTATGAAAACGTAGTAAATATGCAACACGGCATCATCCGTTGGGTTCAAAAAGGATTTCCAACAAAAGGGAATACCGCTTCGGTTTTAGGTACAGATGGTGGATGTTGCGCTTCTTCAAGTTGTTGTTAATTAAATTAGAAAATCATGTTTGATTGGTTACAAAATTTAGCCGATTGGTTAATTTATTCCGTGTTTCAAATTGCACAAGGAAGCAAGCTAGGCGATGCCTTGAATTTCTTTGTGTACGATACGATTAAAATTCTAATCTTATTGTTTTTGATTACTACAATAATGGGGATTGTCAATTCGTATTTCCCAGTAGATAAAATCAGAAATTACCTGTCACGAAACAAACTATACGGTTTAGAGTATTTGTTTGCTTCAACATTTGGAGCCATTACGCCATTTTGTTCGTGCAGTTCGGTGCCATTATTCATAGGTTTTGTAAAAGGCGGAATCCCACTTGGTGTAACTTTTGCTTTTTTAATCACATCACCATTAGTAAACGAAGTAGCCATTGCTATGTTTATCGGGATGTTTGGCTTAAAAGCTACTTTAATCTATGCAATAAGTGGAATTCTATTAGGAACTATTGGTGGAATTATTTTGAACCAATTAAAATTAGAAAAACACTTGTCGCCTTGGGTACAAGGTATTTTAGCCAATGCTAAAAAAGAAGGCGATTTAGAGGATGAAAAACAAACATTTACCCAACGTTTACCTTTAATTTTTTCTGAAGCTTGGGGCATTATCAAAGGCGTATTTTGGTACATTATCATTGGAATCGGAATCGGAGCATTAATGCACGGTTTTATACCAACAGGTTTTTTTGAAGCTTACATTAGCAAAGACAATCCTTTTGCCGTGCCAATTGCAGTAATTTTAGGAGTGCCAATGTACAGCAATGCAGCAGGAGTTTTACCAATAATTCAAGTATTTGTACAAAAAGGAATTCCTATCGGTACAGCAATCGCATTTATGATGGCAGTTGTAGGGTTATCCATTCCCGAAGCAACACTACTCAAAAAAGTAATGACTTGGAAACTAATAGCAATATTCTTTACGGTTGTTACCATTTGTATCATTATTTCGGGGTATTTATTTAATATAATATTATAACTATGAAAACCAAAACACAATTTTTTTTAGAACTTTGGTTAGAATCTCGTACACGATTCACTAACCAATTAGAAAACATCACAACTGCTGATTTAACCAAAAAGTTACCACCTTCGGTAAATAGTGTTGGTTTTTTAATTCGTCACATAGGGGATGTAGAGTTACTTTTTGCAAAAAATGTTTTTGGAGCAGCAGAAGTCAAAGTAGTAGCTAAAACGGTCATTGATAAATACGATAGTGGCGAATGGACAGACTTAGAAGGTTTAAAACAATATGTAAATCTTTCTTTTGATCAATTAAAAACAATCGTTGAAAAACAAACAGTTGAAGAATGGGAAACAACAATAACTACAAAAGAATTTGGTACAAAAACCAAAGCAGAAGCATTTGGTAGAATAGTTTCACATACAGCCTATCATGCAGGTCAATTAGCAATTATCAATAAGTATGGCAAATAATCTTATTAAAATAGTTTTTCTATTTATCATAAATTTTAGTTTTGGTCAAACCATTACGGTTAATGATACTGATTTTTCAAAAGGGAAATTAGGAAACATTCAAAAAATTAAAGTCAACGATATTGCCAAATTACACGGTCATGTTTGCGATGGATTAATAGAAGGTTATTTAGCTTTAGATTTCGGCCTAAAAGAATTGTATCCTGATGGAGTTGTAGATAGAACCAATACAAGAATTGTGAGTAAATCATCTCCTTGTTTAACGGATGTTGCCATTTACATCACAGGAGGCAGAATACAATACGATACTTTTTATGTAGACAATGCTATTGAAGGTTTGTATATTGTTCAAAGAATAGATACAGGTAAAACCATTAGTATTACACGAAAACCTAATGTAAAACCAGCAATTATTGACGAATTAGGCAACAAAGCTATAAAAGGAGAATTAAACGAATGTGAACTCGAAGAATTAAAGAAATTGGAAGAAGCGTATGCTAAAATGCTAAAAAAAGCAAACCCTGAAGATGTATTTGAAGTAACTGAGATTGTTAATTTCATCTGGCAACCCAAAACCGAAATACATACTAAGACAGATATAATCAATAAACATAAAACAAACTGTAATAACGAACTCAAATAATTATAAATCATGAAAAATAGAATCTTAACATCCGTAATGGCAACTTTTATGTTGTTATTCATTTCTTTTAGTGGAAATGCACAAACAAAAAAAACAACACCTAAAGCTAATGCTTCTAAAGCAACTGTTGAAGTAATTCAATTTCATTCCGAGCATCGTTGTATGACTTGTAATAAAATTGAAAAACTAACACGTCAAACCTTAAAAAAGGATTTTCCAAAAATTTCATTTACATTGGTAAATGTCGATGATGCTAAAAACGAAAAGAAAGCAGAACAATTTGAAGCTACAGGAACAGCTTTGTTTTTATACAATCCTAAAACAGGAAAGAAAAAAGACTTAACCGATTTTGCTTTTATGAATGCAGGTGATGAAGCTAAATTTCAAAGAGAGTTGAAATTAGAAATTGAAAAATTCAGTAAATAGTCAAGATTTCAATTGGCGTATTGCCTAATTGACGCATTAGTACATTAAATTATGGAATGGTTAAACGAATTAGCTCAAAACAGAGAAACACCAGTAGTAGCGGCTTTGGCATTAGGATTACTTACAGCTATTGCACCCTGTCCTTTAGCAACAAACATAACGGCAACAGCTTTTATTGCTAAAACCATACAAAGTAAAAAGAAAGTAATTCTAAGCGGATTGCTGTACACATTAGGCAGAATGCTGTCTTACACTGTTTTAGCAACCATTATCTACTTTGGGGCGAGTAAATTTCAAATAGCTAAAGTATTTCAGGGAAATGGGGAAAAATATATTGGTTTTGTTTTAGTCCTATTAGGTTTAATAATGTTAGACATCATCAAATTCAACTTCATAAAAGGCGGAAATCTTACCGATAAATTATCCGATAAATTCAAAACTAAAGGTTTACTAGGTTCGTTTCTATTAGGAGCTTTATTTGCCTTAGCATTTTGCCCTTATAGCGGTGCTTTATATTTTGGAATGTTAATTCCTATGACCATTCAATCGGGTTTAAGTTTACCAATTGCATTTTCATTCGGAACCGGATTACCTGTAATTCTCTTCGCTTTTGTTATTGCATTTAGCATTCAAAAATTAGGATTATATTTCAATGCCATTACAAAATTTGAAAAATGGATGCGAATCATTGCTGGAATTACTTTCATTCTAACAGGTTTGTATTACATCAATATTTTTTTCAAAATTTTGTAAAACTTAAATAAAAAGAAAGGGATTTAGATTTGTATTTCCCTTTCTTTTTTACCATAGATTTTAATTAAAATAATATTTAAAATCATCTCATTTAAAAATAAAATTTAAATACGTAACAATAATATAACATATAATAATAGGATTATTTATCGTTATATTATAATATTGCAATATAAATATATATACTATGGGAGTATCCAAAACAGAAAATTTCACAAAGGAACAAAACGAGTTAGCAACATTAGCTAAAGCATTAGGACATCCTGCACGTATTGCCATTATAGAGTATTTATTAAAAGTAGATACTTGTATTTGTGGTGACATTGTTAACGAATTGCCTTTGGCACAACCAACCGTTTCGCAACACTTAAAAGAACTTAAAAATGCTGGATTAATACAAGGTTCTTTTGAAGGAACTTCAATTTGTTACTGCATAAGTGAAAAAGGAATTGAAAAAATCAAAGGTTTCTTTCAAGATATTACCAATCATTTAGAAAAAAAGAAAAATCAATGTTGTTAAATAAATAAGAGTATAAAAATGAAACTATCACAAATTAAAAGCATATTAGCTACAGTAGAAGCGGTGAACTTCAAACTTCCTAATGGTACATCTGTTCCAGAACATTTTCACGTTACAGAGGTTGGATTAATTACTAAAAACTTTATTGATTGTGGCGGAACAGTTCGCAACGAAACAGTAGTAAATTTTCAATTGTGGTATGCTAACGATTTTGAACATCGTTTAAAACCACAAAAACTAATGAATATCATCCAACTATCTGAAAAAGTGTTAGGCATTCAAGACTATGAAATTGAAGTAGAATACCAAGACACTACTATAGGTAAATACGATTTAGACTTTAATGGATCTGATTTTGTTTTAGTAAATAAACAAACAGCTTGCTTAGCTCAAGACCAATGCGGTATTCCACAAGAAAAACCAAAAGTTAGATTATCAGATATGAATAACGAAACCAGTTGTTGTACTCCAAACGGTGGATGTTGTTAATATAAGTGGAACCAATAAACGAAACAAAATGATAGTAGAAAAAAAACAACTATATCCAGTATTAGGTGAATATTTAAAGAATATCAATCTTAATAGTGTTACTAACGAGCGTAAAGAAATACTCCAACCATTAGTAGAGTACATTCAAAGTAAAGTAGATAATAAAAAACAAATTAGAATTAATTTCATTTGTACACACAATTCAAGAAGAAGCCACTTATCTCAAATTTGGGCACAAACGGCAGCTGCTTTTTTCCAAATTGATAATGTGTTTTGTTATTCAGGTGGTACAGAAGCAACCGCTTTGTTTCCTATGGTAGCTAAAACCTTAGCAAATTCAGGATTTAACGTACTAACAGCTATGAGTGGCGATAATCCTGTATATGCTTTTAAATACGCTTCAAATGAGCATCCAGTAATTGGCTTTTCAAAAAAATATGATGATGAATTTAATCCTGAAGGAGAGTTTGCAGCCATCATGACCTGTTCACAAGCTGACGGTGGTTGTCCATTCATTGCAGGTGCCGAAAAAAGAATCCCTATTACTTTCGATGATCCTAAAGAGTTTGATAACACACCGCTTCAAGAAGAAAAATACCAAGAAAGAAGTTTACAAATTGCAACCGAAATGTTTTTCGTTTTCTCACAAATTAAAAAATAAGTATGACAGCAAATAATTGTGCTCCAGTAGTAAATAGGAAAAAATTAAGTTTCTTAGATAGATTTTTAACACTTTGGATATTCCTTGCTATGGCTATAGGGGTAGCAGTGGGACATTTCATTCCTTCAAGTAGTAATTTTATTAATTCCTTTTCAAGCGGAACAACTAATATTCCATTAGCAATAGGTTTAATTTTAATGATGTATCCACCATTAGCCAAAGTTAATTATTCAAAAATGGGTGAAGTATTTAAAAACACCAAAGTGTTAGGAGCTTCATTATTATTAAATTGGATTATTGGTCCTGTTTTAATGTTTGTCTTGGCTTTGTTTTTTCTAAATGGTTATCCAGAATACATGATTGGAGTTATCTTAATTGGTTTAGCTCGTTGTATTGCAATGGTAGTCGTTTGGAACGATTTAGCCGAAGGTAACCGTGAGTATGGTGCCGGATTAATTGCTTTGAATAGTATTTTTCAAGTATTGTTGTATAGCGTATATGCTTATTTTTTTATTACCGTTTTACCTCCTTATTTTGGTTTTGAAGGTTTTGAAGTAAACATAAGCATTGGTCAAATTGCGGAAAGTGTTGGAATTTATTTAGGAATTCCATTTGCTTTAGGAATTATAAGTCGATACGCTTTAATCAACTTAAAAGGCGAAGAATGGTTTCAAAATAAATACGTTCCAATTATTTCACCAATAACGTTAATTGCATTATTATTTACCATCGTTTTAATGTTTAGTCTAAAAGGAGAACTAATAGTACAAATCCCATTTGATGTGGTTCGTATCGCAATTCCATTAGTAATTTATTTTATAGTCATGTTTGTAGTTAGTTTCTTTATTGGTAAATTTTTTGGTGCCGATTATTCTAAATCAACAGCATTAGCATTTACAGCTACAGGAAACAATTTCGAATTAGCAATTGCAGTAGCTATTGGTGTGTTTGGTATTAATAGTGGACAAGCCTTTGCTGGAGTTATTGGTCCTTTAGTAGAAGTTCCGGCATTAATAGCATTAGTAAATTTAGCTTTCTGGTTTAGAAAAAAATACTATACAAAAGAAGTTTTGGAATAAAAACCTTCTGTGCTTAGTTTGCATAATAAGGTCTTATTGCCTGAATCATAAGTACTATCATAAGTAAGGATACTGTATTAAAGAATTGATTGTGAATAGACATAAGTTTGCTTATTGCTTAAATCAACCATAAAAAAATGAAATGAAAAAAATCTATGATGTAATTGTGATTGGTGGTGGTCAAAGTGGCTTAGCTTGTGGTTATTACTTACGCAGAAGCAAACTAGATTACCTCATTTTAGACAAACAGAAAGAATGTGGAGGTGCCTGGCATAATGCCTGGGATAGTCTAACATTGTTTTCTCCTGCACAGCATAGCTCGTTACCAGGCTGGCTAATGCCAAAATCTGAAAATCTATTTCCATTAAAGCAAGAAGTAATAAATTATTTGTGTCAATACGAACAGCATTATCAATTACCCGTTGAGAGAAATATAACAGTAGATAAAATAACTACAGTAGATAAAATATTCAAAATTAGCACAAACAAAGGAGATTATTTTGCCAGAGCTACTATAGCGGCAACAGGCACTTGGAATAATCCATTTAAACCTCAAATAAAAGGTCTTGAGACTTTCAAAGGAATCCAAATCCATTCAGCAAATTATAAAAATGCCGAACCGTTCAAAAATAAGAAAGTTTTGGTAGTGGGTGAAGGTAATTCAGGAGCACAAATTGTAGCAGAAGTTTCTAAAGTAACAACAGTAAAATGGTCTACCAGAAAGCCACCACAATATTTACCGGACGATGTAGATGGATTCTATCTTTTCAATGTAGCTTCAGCTAAATACAATGCCGAAAAAAAGGGAATACCTTTTAATGCTTCTAATTACGATTTAGGAAATATAGTCATGGTTCCTTCTGTAAAAGAAGCACGTTCAAGAGGTGTATTAAATTCAAGTGGCAAATTTGAAAGCATTTATGAAAATGGGGTACTCTGGTCTGATGGTACAAAAGAAGACTTTGATGTGATAATTTGGTGCACTGGTTTTGGTTATGCAACCTCTTTTTTAAAAGAGATAGTTAATACTGATGAAAGAGGTATTGTAAAAACCGAAGAAAGTAAAGCAATAGAAGTTAAAGGATTATGGCTGGCAGGCTATGGAAATTGGACAGGCTACGCTTCAGCTACCTTAATAGGTATAAACAGAAATGCAAAACAGACCATTCAGGAAATAATAGAATTTTTAAACTATAAATAAAGTATTATGAAAATAGTGTTATTTAGTGATATTCACGCTAATTTACCGGCATTAGAAGCTTTCTTTAAAGACATTGTAAAAGTAAAACCCGATGCCATTTATTGTTTAGGGGATTTAGTTGGCTACAACATCTGGCCAAACGAAGTAATAAATGAGATCCGAAAAAGAGGTATTCCAACCATTGCCGGAAATTATGATTTTGGTATTGGCAGAACCAGTGATGATTGTGGTTGTGCTTACAAAACAGATGATGAAAAAGCCAATGGTGCAATTTCTATTTCATATACCAATTCAATTGTTAATAATGATGAAAGACAATATTTGCGTTCACTTCCTGCTCATATTAAATTAGAATTTCAATTGAATAATGACAAACTGAATTTATTGCTTGTTCACGGAAGCCCTAGAAAAATTAATGAGTATCTTTTTGAAGATAGGGACGAAAAAAGCATGTTACGTATTATGGAAAATGCCGATGCTGATATCATGTGTTTTGGACATACTCATAAGCCATACCATCGCGTATTAAAGTCAGGGACTGAAGACCAAAATCGTTTTCGACATGCTATAAATATTGGTTCGGTTGGGAAGCCTAAAGATGGTGATCCAAGAGGTGGATATGTTATTCTTACGATAGACGAAAACAGCTCCATAAGTAATAAAGATAGTATTACTGTGGAGTTCCTTCGCTTTGAATACGATGTTGAAAAAGCAGCAAAAGCAGTTGAAGAAAGCCCATTGCCAAATGCCTATGCTGAAAGCCTAAGAAAAGGAATTTAAACTATGAAAATAGCCATTATATCTGACATACACGCCAACTTTCCAGCATTGGAAGAAACTTTGAAAAGTATTCAAGAAAATGATGTTGATGTAATTTATTGTTTAGGTGATTTGGTAGGATATAATATTTGGCCAAATGCCGTAATTAGCGAGATAAAAAAACATAAAATCCCCACTATTGCAGGCAATCATGATGTAAAAGCAGTAGAACTACACAAAATGAAGTCTTTTGAAACCAGTTCAAGTATTGCATATCAGATGATAGCCAAAGAAAATGTAGATTTCTTAGAAACACTTCCAGCTAATATAAAATTAGAATTTAATAATATGAATATGATTTTAGTGCACGGTAGTCCATATAGCAATACAGAATATTTGCATGAAGATAGAGAAGAAAGAGATATTATCAACATGCATGAAGATACCAAAACAAACATCATTGTTTGTGGTCATACACATATTCCATATCACCGTGTAATTAAAAACCAAAACAATTCCTTTTATCACGTAATAAATGCAGGCTCAGTAGGAAAACCAAAAGACGGAAATCCAAAAAGTTGTTATGCTTTAATTACAATCGATAAGAATGCTAATGGATATGATAAAGATGATGTTAAAGTAAAATTTATTCGTGTCAAATATGACATACAAAAAGTAACAGAAGCAATTTTAAATAGTGATTTACCCGAAGTATACGCTAGTATGCTAAAAAGAGCATATTGATTTGTTTGAAAAAAAGAATAAAATTATAACAACTTCTTTATTAATTAGAATTCATATTAAATCTTTTAAATAGGAACGCTTCGCTAAGTTATTTGCGCCCACCCAGTCCAACGCTCCCCACCGCATAAGTGGTATTTTGTGTGTTTTTAGC
>NZ_DITB01000081.1 GCF_002422095.1 Flavobacterium sp. UBA6195 | reverse complement strand
ATGCACCAGATACTGTAAATTCAGTGGTAACCGTAGCACAAATGCAAACTATTTCTCCTACAATTACAGGATTGGTAGCAGCAAATGAGTCTGCTTACCAAGATTATATCGATGCTAACCCTAACTTGTTCTCATCTCCAGCTACGGTTGCAGAGGTTCAAGCAATGGTAAATGCGGTGAATGCATCTCAAAGTGTATTAGCACAAATCGGAAATGAAGGTGATGCACCAGATACTGTAAATTCAGTTGTTACAGTGGCACAATTGCAAACTATTTCTCCTACAATTACAGGATTAGTAGCAGGTAACCAAACAGCATATCAAGATTACATTGATGCCAACCCAGGATTGTTCTCATCTCCAGCTACGGTTGCAGAAGTTCAAGCTATGGTAAATGCAGTGAATGCTTCACAAAGTGTATTAGCACAAATCGGAAACGAAGGTGATGCACCAGATACTGTAAATTCAGTTGTTACAGTGGCACAATTGCAAACTATTTCTCCTGCAATTACAGGATTAGTAGCAGGTAATGAATCTGCTTACCAAGATTATATTGACGCTAACCCTAACTTGTTCTCATCGCCAGCAACAGCTGCAGAGGTTCAAGCAATGGTAAATGCGGTGAATGCTTCACAAAGTGTATTAGCACAAATCGGTAATGAAGGTGATGCACCAGATACAGTAAACTCTGTAGTAACGGTTGCACAAATGCAAACCATTTCACCAGCTATCACTGGCTTAGTAGCAGGTAATGAGTCAGCATACCAAGATTATATTGATGCTAATCCTAACTTGTTCTCATCGCCAGCAACANNTGCAGAGGTTCAAGCGATGGTAAATGCTGTAAATGGAGCTTCGAGTGTGTTAGTACAAATTGGAAACGAAGGAGATTCTCCAAACGTAGTTACTTCAGTAGTTACTGTTGCACAAATTAATACAATTGTTCCAGCTATTACAGGAGCTATTTTAGCAAATGAATCAGCATATCAAGCGTATATTGATGCTAACCCTAACTTGTTCTCATCACCAGCAACAGCTGCAGAGGTACAAGCGATGGTAAATGCGGTGAATGCTTCACAAAGTGTATTAGTACAAATCGGAAATGAAGGAGATGCACCAGATACTGTAAATTCAGTTGTTACAGTGGCACAAATGCAAACTATTTCACCAGCTATCACTGGATTAGTAGCAGGTAACCAAACTGCATACCAAGATTATATTGATGCGAATCCAAACTTGTTCTCATCACCAGCAACACAAGCGGAAGTACAAGCGATGGTAAATGCGGTAAATGCATCACAAAGTGTATTAGTACAAATCGGAAATGAAGGAGATGCACCAGATACAGTAAACTCTGTAGTAACGGTTGCACAAATGCAAACCATTTCACCAGCTATCACTGGCTTAGTAGCAGGTAATGAGTCAGCATACCAAGATTATATTGATGCGAATCCAAACTTGTTCTCATCACCAGCAACACAAGCGGAAGTACAAGCGATGGTAAATGCGGTAAATGCATCACAAAGTGTATTAGTACAAATCGGAAATGAAGGAGATGCACCAGATACTGTAAATTCAGTGGTAACCGTAGCACAAATGCAAACTATTTCTCCTGCAATCACAGGATTAGTAGCAGGTAACCAAACAGCATATCAAGATTACATTGATGCCAACCCAGGATTGTTCTCATCTCCAGCTACGGTTGCAGAAGTTCAAGCTATGGTAAATGCGGTAAATGCATCACAAAGTGTATTAGCACAAATCGGAAATGAAGGTGATGCACCAGATTCTGTAAATTCAGTTGTTACAGTAGCACAAATGCAAACCATTTCACCAGCTATCACTGGATTAGTAGCGGGTAACCAAACTGTATACCAAGATTATATCGATGCTAACCCTAACTTGTTCTCATCTCCAGCTACGGTTGCAGAGGTTCAAGCGATGGTAAATGCGGTGAATGCTTCACAAAGTGTATTAGCACAAATAGGAACGGAAGCAGATGTAGCGAATATTTTATCAATAGTAACAGTTGCACAAATGCAAACTATTTCTCCTGCAATTACAGGATTAGTAGCTGCAAATCAATCGGCTTACCAAGCGTATATTGACGCTAACCCTAACTTGTTCTCATCGCCAGCAACACAAGCGGAAGTACAAGCGATGGTAAATGCGGTGAATGCATCACAAAGTGTATTAGCACAAATCGGAAACGAGGGAGATGCACCAGATACTGTAAATTCAGTTGTCACAGTGGCACAAATGCAAACTATTTCTCCTGCAATCACAGGATTAGTAGCAGGTAACCAAACAGCATATCAAGATTACATTGATGCCAACCCAGGATTGTTCTCATCTCCAGCTACGGTTGCAGAGGTTCAAGCGATGGTAAATGCGGTGAATGCTTCACAAAGTGTATTAGCACAAATAGGAAATGAAGGAGATGCACCAGATACAGTAAACTCTGTAGTAACGGTAGCACAAATGCAAACCATTTCACCAGCTATCACAGGATTAGTAGCAGGTAACCAAACTGCATACCAAGATTATATTGATGCTAATCCTAACTTGTTCTCATCACCAGCAACAGTTGCAGAGGTTCAAGCGATGGTAAATGCGGTAAATGCTTCACAAAGTGTATTAGCACAAATAGGAACGGAAGCAGATGCAGCGAATATTTTATCAATAGTAACAGTTGCTCAAATCAATACGATTTCTCCAGCGATTACAGGAGCAATTTTAGCAAATCAATCAGCTTACCAAGCGTATATTGATGCCAATCCAAATTTGTTCTCATCGCCAGCAACACAAGCGGAAGTACAAGTGATGGTAAATGCGGTAAATGCATCACAAAGTGTATTAGCACAAATTGGAAACGAGGGAGATGCACCAGATACTGTAAATTCAGTTGTTACTGTAGCACAAATGCAAACTATCTCTCCTGCAATTACAGGATTAGTAGCTGCAAATGAATCAGCTTACCAAGATTATATAGATGCGAATCCAAACTTGTTCTCATCGCCAGCAACAGCTGCAGAGGTTCAAGCGATGGTAAATGCGGTGAATGCATCACAAAGTGTATTAGCACAAATTGGAAACGAGGGTGATGCACCAAACGTAGTTACTTCAGTAGTAACAGTTGCGCAAATCAACACGATTTCTCCAGCTATTACAGGAGCAATTGTAGCAAATCAATCGGCTTATCAAGCGTATATTGACGCTAACCCTAACTTGTTCTCATCACCAGCAACAGCTGCAGAGGTTCAAGCGATGGTAAATGCGGTGAATGCTTCACAAAGTGTTTTAGCACAAATAGGTATTGAGGCAGATGCATCTAATATTAGTTCTGTAGTAACAGTTGCACAGATTAATACAATTTCACCAGTTATTATTGGAGCTATAGTAACAAATGAATCAGCTTATCAAGCTTATATTGATGCCAATCCAAACTTGTTCTCATCACCAGCAACAGCTGCAGAGGTTCAAGCGATGATAAATATTGTTAATGCATTATCAAATGATAGTTTTGATTATGAAAATAATATTATGGTATATCCTAATCCTGCATCAAATTATTTTATTGTGAAGTTGAATTTTGATGTTGAAAATAGCGAAATAAATGTTTTTGATATTAATGGTAGAATAGTTCACAAACAAAGTATTGGTTCAGGAGAAACACAAATTTCAATTGATAATTTACAGGATGGAATTTATTTATTAAACATAATTATTGATAACAAAGTGTTTTATAAAAAGATAGTTAAAAAGTAGTTAAGTTGATTGAATTCAAGCTACTTAATTTATTTGAGTAGCTTGTTTTTTTATTTGAATTTAAATTTATCATATGTTTTTTTTTAAGTTATTTTTCAAAGAAAAAAGTTTTGTTATTAAAGATGATTTTCTTGAAATGAAAAATTTTTATGATAATCTAATTAAAATAAAAAAAAACAGACCTTATTTTAATATTGAACTTGTGATGATAAAAGTTTATGGAATTGAAAAATATAAGCAATTTAAAAGTCAAATAGAGTAGGGAGAACTCTTTTGTATTTCTTCAAATACAAAAAGAATAAAATTACTGGGGGGTAGTTTTATATAAATTAGATTTGGGCAATATTTATTTCTCCCCTCTATTTGATATTTTAAATATTAATTAATTGTCTGTAAAAAATAAGTCAAATAGAAGTAGGAGAATTTTAAATTGAGTTATAATATTATTATTGTAAAATCTGGGGAGTGTCTTACAAAAATATTATGCCAATTTTTATTCTCCTTACTATTTGATTATCAAAAGTAGTTGATTTAAAATGATTCTGCTAAAATTATAACTAAAGTTTAAATATTTTGTTTATGTTGTGTTTATTTATTAATAGTCAAAAAAAAATATTTTTAATATTTTTAAATTTATCTTTTTTTTATTTGAGTTCACAAATTTATGTTGAATCAAATTCATATATCTATTCTAATAATTCTTTTATTTATACAAAGCAGAATTTAAACTTGAATGGTAATATCTTTCTTAGAAATCAATCTCAATTGCTGCAAGGAACTACAGGTACCGGTTCAAATGTTGGTTTAGGGAGTGTTTCCATTTTTCAAGAAGGAACAGTAAATAATTACCAATACAATTATTGGTGTTCACCAGTTGGTATACCTTCGTTATCATCAGGTAATAAGAATTTTGGTATTTCAAGGTTGTTTCAACCTACAGGATTAATTTCGAGTTCTAATAGTATAATAACAAATAATTTAGATGGAATTTCAAATCCCCTGACAATTTCACAGTACTGGATTTATACTTTTACTACATCCAATACTTATTCCCAGTGGAATTATATAGGTTCAAATAATTTAATTTTACCTGGTTTTGGTTTTACAATGAAAGGTACTTCTGGGACAGATAGCTTAATTGTGGATATAAACGATGGTATTCAAAATAATTCAGGGAGTAATCAAAGATATGATTTTAGGGGCGTTCCTAATGATGGCACAATAACACTTCCTGTAACATCTGGTAATTTTACCTTAATTGGTAATCCTTATCCTAGTTCAATTGATTTGAATTCTTTTTTATTAGATCCATTAAATTCTAGTTTGATAAATGGTCAAGTATACTTTTGGGAACAAGTTCCAGTTAATTCTCACTATTTAAATGCGTATAGTGGAGGGTATGGTATTTATACTCCAGGAGCTGGATATACACCAGCAGCGTTTTGGAATTTTGATTCCTCAGGTAATTATGAAACAAATTTAAGTACTTCTGGAGCATTTTATGAAAGAAGATTTTCCCCTGTTGGTCAAGGCTTTATGGTGAAAGGAACTGCAAATGGTAATTTAACTATGAAAAATTCCTACAGAGTTTATAGAAGAGAAGGAGCTATTACTAATTCAGAATTTGCTCGCGAAAGTAATTCAGAATATTTTGAATCAATTCCCAATTTAGCAGGAATTGATTATACCCAAGTAAAAAAGGGATTTGTATCTCTTTCTTCAAGCCTATATTTTAAAAGTTTTTTCAAGTATTCAAATCTTGGGTCTCGATTTTTAACCTCAAAAAATCATTCGTTTTTCTGACAAATCTTATGGTACAAATATAGTAAAATATTTTATTTAAGTAGTTTAAAAAATAAATAAGTTGATGTTGTTAATCAATGATTGGTAAAACATGCTCGATATTTAAGCCAGTATGTAAACAAAACTCTTCTATACTTACAAGACTATTTTTAGGCTTTCTAAGCGACTTTCTTATTTCATTTAATATTCTTGTGCTTTGACGATAGCTTTTACCTGTAATGCGTTGTATGTCCTTTGGATAGATACAAACTCGTTTTGGTACTTGATTCATACTTTAACCTTGCTTTTGAGTTGGCTTTGAGATAGGTTAAAGGTATTTAATTAATCTTTTCATTTAACGTCGATTGATAGAGTTGATTTGAGGTGTTTTAGGACGTTTAAGGACAAATGTGTTGATTTAGGACATTTGGCATAGGCTTAAGTTATTTGATTGGTTTTGTGGAGGAAATTTGCCTTATAATTATTTCAAAAAGTGTTGCAACCGAGTTTTGAATGATTTGTGAAAGTGAAAAAATGTTGAACTAAAATTTTGAAGTTATGGCTAGACAGAAAGGCATAATTAAGTTAAAAGGTACTATCGGGGATATTACTTTTTACAAAACGCAGGATGGGCATTTGGCTCGTGAAAAAGGTGGTATTGAGGCAAGTAGAATTGCTAGTGACCCTGCGTTTCAAAGAACGCGTGAGAACGGTTCTGAATTTGGTAGAGCTGGAAAAGCAGGTAAGCTTTTGAGAACCGCTTTACGCCCATTGTTGTTGAACTCTGCGGATGGTAGAATGGTGAGTCGTTTGACGCAACAAATGGTTAAGGTAATCCAGATGGATGCAGTGAGTGACAGAGGATTACGTAATGTAATTGATGGAGAAATTGAATTGGTGCTTGGTTTTGAATTTAATATTCGTGGGAAATTAGGAACTTCTTTGTTTGCTCCTTTTACTACGGATATTGACCGTGTGGCTGGAACTTTGGATGTTAGTATTCCTGCTTTTATTCCTGCGAACATGATTGCTGCTCCTAGTGGAACTACTCACTTTAAAGTGATTTCTGGAGGTGCTGAAATTGACTTTACAGGTGAAAGTTATGTGGTGGCTACTTCTGAAACTGCGATTTTACCTTGGGATGCTACGGCTACGGCTGTGATTAACTTGAGTAATGCGGTGACTGCGAACTCTACTCACCCACTTGTTTTGGCTCTTGGTGTGGAGTTTTACCAACAAATTAACGGGCAAATGTATCCGTTGAAAAATGGCGCTTTTAACCCGTTATCGATTGTGGCGGTTGATGGAGGGGTTTAATAGTGGTCAGTGATCAGTTTTAAGTGGTCAGTATGATACTGTTTTTGACAAGAACTTATTTCCCTGAAGGAACAAATGGAAAATTGGAATGTGAAGGCAAATTGATTAGTCATACAATTGAATTGCCGTGGAAACGAAATGAACGTGGGATTTCCTGTATTCCGGAAGGGAAATATTTTATAAGAAAGCGATATAGTGCGAAATACAAATGGCATTTGGAATTGGTAGATGTACCGAACAGAACTTATATTTTGATACATCCTGCCAATAATGCACAAAAGGAATTGCGTGGCTGTATTGCTCCTGTTACGAAACTTTCTGGACCTGGATTAGGTTTGCTATCTAGAAAAGCTTTTACGAAGTTGAAAGACTTGGTTTATAAAGCTTTGGATAACAAAGAAAGTGTGGAATTGATTGTACAATAGATCCTTTACAGGATGACATAAAAAGAAAAATTATGAATGTAGTAGAACGTGCTAAGGCACCCACTCCGAAATTTTTTAAGGTGTTGCGCACCATTGGATTAGCCTTATTAGCAGTAAGTGGAAGCATTGTAGCTGCTCCAGTAGCTTTACCTGCTGTTGTTGTAACCGTTGCAGGTTATGCTGCCGTTGCAGGTGGTGTTTTATCAGCAGTAAGCCAAATTACTGTTGATACTTCGACAAGCTCAGCAACCGTAGAGGATAATACTATCCTGGGCAACAAAAAAGATGAGGCAAAGCCCGAAACTGACGTTGGAGGGAATGGATAATTCTTTAACTTTGAAGGCAGGAACTTTTGGAGGATTTGCACTGAGTGTTATACCTAATTTAACCTCAGCAGATGTATTGAAAACAATAGTTTTAGCCTTTATTGGAGCAGTAGTGAGTTTTGGTGTTACGGTGCTTTTAAAACGCCTAACCTCGAAAAAGAAATAAGCTCAGTTTTGATTGGTAACCTTTACTGAGTATGAGAAAGCCTGAATTTTGTTCAGGCTTTTTTTATTATTTATTGATTCTTTTCGGAGGCTCACATTTTATTAACTTATCGAATAAATTTGTTTTAGATATGTAGGTTACCCTATTGAATCCCAAACCTATGGTTTCGATATTTATTACTCCAAAATAATCAAAGAATCTATCAAAAGTTCTAATAGAATAGCAGTCACTTATAAATCTTTCAACCGTTTCGTATTCTGAAACTTTCAATTCTAGAAATTGTGGGAACGCATTAAAATACTTAGTTGCATAAAATGTAGCTAATTGCTTTTCGTTACCATATTTGGAAAGTAAAATCATTGAAAACCCAAAACCAAGCTGACCGATTTGATTTTCACCATAACCATCAAAATACGCCCAATTGAACTTTTTTGAAAAAGTTTCTAAAATCAGTAGCAATAATTTGTGATTATCCTCCTGGAACTCTTTAGCTTTTTGTGTTAAACTAAGTTTACCATTTCTTTTTTTTACTAAGCCTGAAATTTCTAAAAGGAATCTTGACAACCTAATTGTCATTGAATTAAGTTCTTTATTTAATTTTACAATACCTTTTTCAATATGATCCTCTTTCAAAAAACCCTGGTTGTAAATTTCAAAAACGAATTTTGTAGGCAAAAAACCTTTTTCCGTGAGTTTAATTTCTTTATTTTTTTCAATGAGTTGTAATAGAAACTTTACCAGATTAAGCAATGGTATTTTTTCATAATCTTCAGCATTCAATTTTTGAATTTTTAAAGGACTTTGAGCTTCAAATGTAAAATGCAATATTTGATGCATTTCGGTAGGAGAATATCCTTCAAATTCTGGAATTGACCTGCTATTTCTCTCTTGCATAAATTGCTCTGCATATTTTTGAATATCCATGAAGTCCATATAATATTTGATAGAAAGTTATTATTTGCTATCAAATGTACTATTATTTTGTACATTCAAGATAGATTTTTTTACATCAATAGATTATAAATTTAGTAATAGGGTTTAAAAAAAGCCTAGACTAATTAGTCTAGGCTTGTAATTACTTCCTTCTGTACCTCATCATAATTGCGTTTTTGAGTTCATTGATGAGGTGTAAGTTTTTGTTAAAATGGTTTTCTTGTTCCTGCAGCAGCTTTAGTGCTTGAATGTTTTTTTTGTGCAGCTCGTGTTCTCGCATTAAACGCGTTGCTCTTGGATTGAATTCTTTTTTGAATTCATAGAGGGATAAGAACGGAATAACCGAACCGCGAAGAAAAGGCATCCAGAATTTGGATTTCCAAAGGCTCATGGCTATCCAAAAAATGTCCTCTTTTTGAGCTTCGGTTTGAAATACAAGTACAAAGCTGTTTGTAAAAGGTTCATTGCTAGGTTTTCCGCTATTTAGTCCTTTTGATAATACGAAAAAATGCGGTTTGGCATAGTGCGCCCCAGGTTGGTGGGTTTTGATAAAAATTGTGTCCATAATACAAGGATTTAACAGGTTAACTTCCTTCGTCTTTCCTTCGTGATTGCCCGAAATGTGAATGGAAACCGAGATGCCCCACACACATTTTTGCAAAAGAAAAAAGGAAAAAAAAGAAAGCCGTCTTGCCTTGTGGAGGGTTTCAAAAAAGCAAGTTTTACGGGTAAAATACTACCCATATGCGTCTGTGGAAACGCTAAGTGGATGTGGTGGTATTGGAAATGTAAGGGTGGAGATTTTATCCGGAACCGAAGGCTTGAACTTGCTTTTTTGAATACCCGGAACAAACCTTTGGCTTCTTTTTTATCCTTTTTTTTGTAAAAATGTTTACCCCAAATGTTCTTATGAACTGGGGTTTTAGAGGTGTTCAATCGGGAGATGTAAACAAGGGTGTGGTTTTCTTTTTTTAGGTGGACGACCTCGACTGCGCTCGGTTTGACAATGTTTCTTTGTGAATATGAGAAAAAAGAAAAACACACTCTTGTGATAGTTTGATTTTTGAGGATGCTTGATGGTTCAGTTAGCAGTCGCAGTTTTCAGTTAGCAGTTTTGGTCTACTGAAAATGGGAAGCATCTTCAAAAAACAATGCAAATTACGTTAGCGGTAGCGTACCTATTCTTTTTCGGGTGGGTGCGGCTGGGAGCGGATATTTTACATAATAACCCTTATAACTTTCAGGGGGACTGCGAGGGGTGCTGGGAATGAATTATAAGGTTTATTATGTAATAATAGCTTGGGAGTGGTTTTTATGTGTTTTTAGCGTTTGTTTTTTGGATTGGGTGTAAGTGGATAAAAAAAGGCGGACTGTGCGCGAGGGGTTGGGAAAACAGGGAGCCTTTTTTTATTGACTTACTATGGGTAAAACAAGTGCTAAAAACACACAAAATACCACTAGTGCGGTGGGGAGCACTTCGGCAAGCTCAGGATAAACTAAGACTGGTTGGGAGCAAATAAATTAGCGAGGCGTTCCTATTTTTTATTAAATTTAATGATAGCTTCGGTTCGGTTTTGCACGTGTAATTTTTTGTAGATGTTTTGCACGTGTTTTTTCACTGTTTCTAAACTTACAGAAAGTTGATGTGCCACTTCTTTATATTGAAATCCTTGTGCTAAATTAGCAAGTATTTCATATTCTCTCTTGGTCAATTGATCTTTTAGTGAATCATATTGGTTACCTGTTTTCATATAGTTAATGACTTTTCTAGCAATAAATGGACTCATGGGCGAACCACCTTGAAAAAGTTCGTCAATAGAGTTCATCATCACTTCAAACGAACTATTTTTTAACAAATATCCATCTGCCCCTGATTTTATTGCTGTAAAAACCTTATCGTCGTCGTTATGCATCGAACAAATTAAGCACAATGAGTTAGGAAACATTTCCTTTAATTTGGCAATATAATTAATACTCAAGCCATCTGGAAGACTAATATCCAACCAAAACAAATCAGGAAATAAGTTTGGAACAGCCTGCATCAATTCTTGTATTTTTGAAAAAGCCCCAATACATTCAAAGGTTTCCACTTTGTTGATTTCCGACGTAATTAACTTTCTAAAAGTAGCATCGTCTTCTAGCACTACAATTTTTTTCGATTGCATTTTATTTATTTTTAGGGTAAGGGAATTTCTATTGTAATTCGGGTTCCATTAGAGTTGGAAACAAGGTCTAATTTTCCGTTTAAACCTGCCAATCGGTTTTTCATGTTCGTTAAACCCTCTCCGGTTGTTTGATTTAATTTTTCGTTAACATCAAAACCTTGACCATTATCAGCAATTTCAATTTTGATGGTGCCGTTTATTTTTACTTTTCCACTTACTTGCGTAGCATGAGCATGTTTTAGGATGTTATGAAAAGCCTCTTTAACCACAAAATACAACTGTTTTCTTTCGTAGCTCGATAGAAAAATATGGGGAAGTTCTAAAGGGATTAACATAGAAAAGTCAATCCCAGCCTCTTTAAATACTTGTTTTCCTTGTTTCTGAATGAAAAGTAAAAGATGCTCTAAGTTGTTGTGTTCTGTATTTAATTCCCAAATAACCTCAGTAAGTTTTTCATTTACCCTTTTAGTGTTTTCAATAATATTTTCTGCATCTGATTTAATCATTGTTATGTCTTCTTGCGATTTAATTCGACTACCAAGCAGACTAATCGTTGAAATACCCACACCTAAGTCATCATGTAAATCAGCAGAAATTCTACGACGTTCGGCCTCAGCTACTTCTATTGCAATCGCTTTATTTTCAATTTCTTTTTCTAATGCTTTTTTCTTTTTATAAAAATAAAACCACGCTAAAACCAATAGCAACAATAAAATCAAAATGCTAACGATTACAATAAAGATTAGTTTTTGTCTAGCTTTGTCAGCCTCTGTTTGTTTTTGAATAAGTGCTTTTTTTGTTTCATATTCGTATTCATAATGTTTTTCCAGTAATTCTATTTTTGCTTTTTCATTTATAATAGTGTCACGTGCCGCAATATATAGTCTGTAGCTTTTGAGTGCTTTTTCATGATCTTTTAAGTCTTCTTCATAAATGTAGTTCAACATATCAGAAGAACTTTCTAATACATGAAAAAAACCGTTTTTTTGAGCTAATTGATTGGCTTCATTTAAATATTTAATTGCCAAAGGAATATCATTCATCCAACGATAACAAATCCCAATAGCATTTAAACTTTCTGCAATTCCTCGGGTATCGTCTATTTCTTTTCTCATTTCTAAAGATTCCATCAAATAAGGCATCGCCTTTTGTGGATTACCCGCATCGTTATATTTTTGAGCAAGATTATACAAGCAATATGAAATCCCTTGTTTATCATTGATTTTTTTAAAGACATTCAGCGCTTTATATACATAAGCCGAAGATTCTTCTTTTTGATTTTGTTCATACAAGTTTACACTGTAATTGTTATAGACTTTACCAAGTGTTTGCCAATCTTTTATTGCTATACATAGCTCTGTAGCTTGATCGTAGTACTTTTTAGATTTTTTATAATCTTTCAGATTATTAAATGCCAAACCAATATTCATATAGGTTTTAGCAATCCCATTTTTATTTTCTACTATTTCGAAATACTTCAAGGCTTCAAAGAGATAGGGAATGGCTAATTTTACCTGACTTAATTCAATAAATTTTTTTCCTATTTCAGAGTTGGTATTAGCCAATTGAAGTTTCAACTTTTGTTGAACCGGAATAGGATATTTTTTAGCCAAAGCCTTATTAATAACTGATAGCGTATTTTTAAGAAGTTCTATTCCTTTATCCGTTTTTTTCTCTTGCGTTTTAGCTTTATTGATTAAATTAGAAATAGTGGTAGTATCATGAGATTTTTGATTCCACTCTTGGGTAGAATTACTCGCCCAGTTTTCACTTTTTGCTTGTAGAGCAAAGAGAAAAAAGGCAATAAATGGTATTAGTTTATTCATAATGCTATTTTGTGATTATTTCTTTTTCAATTTCTCAATCAGTTTTAATAAAGCCGCTCTGTTTTTGGCCACGTGGTAAATCTAGGATAGTTTTTAATTATATAAAAGAATTTATCTTTTTAATTCAACTGTTTGTATTTATGGAATTTTCCTCCTGCTTTTTTGACGATGTCTAACATTTTTAGGGCTAATTTTTCTGCGTTAGCTCCAGGGGAATTTTTCGTCCAAAACTCTTTTTCCTCATACACATAATCCATGGCGTTCATCCCATCGATTTCATCTACCACATCTAACGGATAACGATACACAGTAACCGCTCGCTCAAAAAAATCTAAATTTCCTGTTGCCACTGCTATTTTAAGTAATGAGATTTCTTTTTTAGCAGTTCGAATGGTATCACAAACCAAACAGCACGAACATCGGGTAACGTATAAATGGATTTTTTCTATAAAGAAAATATCACTGTCGTTTTCATAATCCGCTTGGGCTAAACGGGCTAACTCTTCTTCATATTCATAAGCGTAAGGCGATTCTTCATCATCTACTAATCTATTGCTTTCTAAAGCTCTACATAAAATAGCATATCCTGTTTTTTTTGTTTCGCACTTAAATTCCGAATATTCAGCTTTAGGGTTAGCTTTGGAAATCGGTGTTGCACTAGCCGTTGTTTTGGCGGTAGTTACCAAGCGAAAGCCAGCACAGTAAATCGCACGGTTAGTTGCTCTATAATTGCGTTGGATGTTGGTGCTGTTGGTTTCAAAACTCATGCTGCTGCCTCCTTTAAGTACATGGTGTGTACCTTCCGCAATTTTACCTGCAATTGTTGTGCCCACATACCAATCGCTGCACCATTCCCAGGCATTGCCCGTCATGTCAAAAAGCCCGAGTTCGTTGGGTTTCTTTTGTCCTACGGTTTGCATTTGGTAATTGGCATTTTTGTAATACCACGCCACTTGGTTGATGTCGTTGCCACCAGCATAGGTGTAGCCTTTGGATTGTGTGCCACCATTGGCCGCATATTCCCATTCGGCTTCGGTGGGCAAGCGGTAAGTAACGCCCAAAGCTTTACTCAACCATTGGCAATAGGCAACGGCATCATTGTAAGAAACATTTACTATGGGGTGTTGGTCGTTCCAACCCCAATAAGGTGCTTCGGGCATGGCTCTGTTGGTTGCGGTGCAAAAAGCTTTGTATTCGCCAACGGTTACTTCGTATCGGCTCATGCTAAAATCAGCTACTGTTTCGGCATGTGCCCATTTTTTATTTTCGGCACCATTGCCCATCATAAATGAACCTCCTTTTACAAAAACCATCGCAGGACTTTGTGGTGGTGTAGCGAATGCCATTTGCGCAAGGCAAGCTAGGATTAAAAATAGAAAGTGGTGTTTTTTCATTGTTGATTATTTACAAACATGTAGTTTACTTTTTAATTACTTTAAAGCTTTCCGTTTTTCCATCTGAAACCACACTGACAACATAAACACCTGACGGCAATTGTGCTACTTGTACCTCAATGCTATTATTATTTCCTTCGAGCGTTAGTAACTTTTGACCTAAAAGATTGGTCATTGTTATCGTTTTGATTTGATGTTGTGATTCGATATAAAATGTGTTTTCAATTGGATTTGGATAATACTTTAGGGTTGTCATTTTGGGATCATCAGTACTTAAAGGACTGGAATTTGCTGCTATTCTTGCTATTCGTTTTCTATCACTACCATTGTATGTAGTAAAATTACCTGATACAATAGCTTTTTCATCAGACGGAATGAGTATGGAAAATACAGGTGCGTTAGGTCCGCTACCCGGTGTAAAACTACTATCTAAACTACCGTTTTGATTAATTCTAGCTAATTGGGTTATGGGCATTCCGTTATAAACATAAAAACCTCCTCCAATTAGTATTTTATTATCCGATTGAATGGCAATACTTAAAACATAATTTGAAGTTCCTGTTCCTGTATTAAAAGAGCTATCGATACTTCCATCGGAGTTTATTCTAGTGAAATTGTTTACCGTAGCGCCATTATAATTTGAAAAATAGCCACCTACTAAAATTTTGCTATCTGGTTGTATAACTATTTTGTGTACATAGCCATTAAATCCTGTGCCTGAATTAAATGATAAATCTAAAGTACCATCACTATTAAGTTTAGCTATATTACCCGTACTAACTGAATTATAAGATGTAAAATTACCACCTATTAGGATTTTACCATCGGAAAGTGTTGCGATTGTAAATATATCGAAATTAGTTCCGATTCCTAAATTGAATGATGCGTCTAAGCTTCCGTCTGAATTTAATCGTTCAATCCTTCTGGATGTAATATTATACTGTGTAGCAATTAAAATCTTTCCATCGGATTGTAAGGCCATATCGTAAATGTAATTACTCACTATTGTGCCATTGTTAAAACTACTGTCTAAACTTCCATTAGTATTTAAACGTATTATTTTTGAAACAGGAATGTTATTATAAAATTCAAAAGCGCCACAGACTAATATTTTACCATCGGTTTGAATTATGATTGATGAAACAGAACTGTTTGCACCTATACCTCCAGCATTGAAACTTGTGTCAAGACTTCCATCCGAATTTAGTCGAGCAATTCTATTTTGGGTAATACCATTATAAGTAGAAAAAGCACCACCAATTAGTATTTTTCCATCAGATTGTATTGCTGTTGTTTCAATATAAGCATCTGTTCCTAATCCTACATCAAAAGTAGTATCAAGGCTTCCGTCTTGTGCTAAAGCAACTTCAAGTGTTATTAGTGTAAGACAACTAAAAAGTATTTTTTTTATCATAATCAAATAAGTTTATTATTTATTTTTTAATTTATCAATCAATTTTAAAAGTGGTTCTCGGTTTTTTGCCTCGTGGTAAAACTTGGGAAGTTTTTCCAAAAGCGTAAAATGAGAACGGTCTTTGTGTTCGCGTAGTTTGGCACCGATGTATTGTTCTAAATACAACAAATGGGCTTCGTTATAGGCAAAGAAAATATCGTTTTTAAAAGGGGCACAATACCAAGTTTCCACATCAAAATAAGTACTGGCATCAGCCTTGTAGTTAGCGGTATAGCCCAAATGGGTTAACAAAGTGTCTTTTACATCATGAAAACCACAGTGCGTGCAGGTTAACTTGGCTTTCTTTTCTTCATAGTTTACGGTTGTGAGTGCTTTTTTATTACATTTTGGGCAGGCCACAGCTACTTCCTCTTGGAAGTCTTTGAGACGGAAATTTTGGTCTTGGAAACGATCTTGCATTTAATGTATTTTTTTCAAGCGTTCTTCTTCGGCTAATTTACAATAATAGTAAATAGTATCAACGAGTTTTGGAATGCTGCTGTTTAAAAACTTCAAATCATCCAAATTATTAGGAAGTTGATTTGGCTTGGCTTTTAAATCGGAATTGTATAACGCAAGGGTTTGTAAAATAAGTGTGAATTGCCGTTTCATTTCTGTGTAGTGCCAACTGTCTTCATGGAGGACAGCATTGAGCCAAATGGGAAATTGCTTTTCATAAACCTTACCTTTTTCCATGAGTTGAGCTACTTTTACGAGTTGCTCATTTGTGTTCCCATCATTTTTGATTACAGTACTTCTAAGGTCTAACAAGTAGTTTTTTACTTGGTATAAGCTGTCGATGTGGCTTTTGTTTTGGGCAAACATGATACTCGTAAAAAGTAATACAAAAACAAAGCTAACTTTCATTTTCTTAATCATACCAATATCCTTTTTCTATTTTATAGCCTGCTTTTTTGAAGGCTTTTATTAATTCATCTGCCAAATATTCATTTTGTCGTAACGATACAAAGTGGGTGCGAAACAAATCCTTGGTTGTACTTGATTTCGTGTAATTACCATCGTCAAAATATTCTTTTCGGATGAGGGTCACTTTATCGGGTGACGTTTCAAAAAAGATTCCTATATCTTTGGTTACGGCTCTAATGTCTTGTAAAGCGACCATTTGTTGTTCTAAGTAATAGCCTTTTTCATAGAGCATTTTTTGCTTTGTGGTATAAAACAAGGTATCATTTTTAATAGTAAGTTCTGCTACTTCCAGACTGTCGATGTCTTGTTGAATGTAACCTATTTCATTACCTAAACTGTCCACTTCTGTATGAACCATTTGCCGGGCTTCATTTTCTTGTTTTAAGTTTTTTTGGAGCAGATGGATTATGGTGGTGGTTTGGGAGGAAGCATAATTGGTTTGAAGTATTATCAATAGTAACAAGGTGTATCCAGATTTTCTCATTGGCAAAGGTTCTTTAATTTCCAAACGGGTCATCGTCTTCCGCTTTCTTTTTTTCTTCTTTTATTAACTTTTCTAGGTGCATAAATGCCTTTTTCACCTTTTCGACATTTTCAGAAGACACAAGGAACTGCAAAGAACTTGTGTTCCATATTTTAATATTCATCAAATCTACACTCGACAAGTTTTCAGCTGAACTGGAATTAGATTGAAAGTTTAATTTTAATACCTTGGTAGCATCATTGGTGCCATTAAAGACTTCAAAGTTGATTAATTTTAGCAGATCAAAAGAAATCTTTAATTTAACACTATTGCTTATCGAACTACCTCTAACCAAATCATCTCTATGATTAAAATAAGGCATTTCTTCACAGTCTTGCCTATCGGCTCTGCCATATACTTCATAGGTGTTTGTACTCACCAAATCATGGCTTTCAATATAATAGTTTGAGGTACCGTTTTTTTTACTTCTATGACCATAACCATCATTGTAGGTTTCCAATATATAGCATTGGCATTCTCCCAACCCTAAACCTGTCATTATGTGTTTATTGATGTAGCTTAGTGTTTCTTCTTTGCTTAGCGTCTTTTTCTCTTCTATTACGGGTTGGCTGAAAAGATCGTTTTCTGGCTTTTCGCATACGGTTCTCAGATGCCGGAAAGCACGTGCCACTTTAAGTGCATCGTTTTGGGTGGCATATACAATTCCATAACCACTTGTAACATTCAAACCATTAAAGTGTACAAGAAAATCTTTAGCAATTACACCTTCTGGATATTCAGTACTAGCCACAAGGTCAAACACATTGAAAATAATAGTAAAATCATTGTAATCGTTTCTTTGCTCAGTAATAAATTTAATTCTTCCATTCTTTTCAATCACGATATCTTTCAATTTATAACCGTTCACTCTTGAATAAGCATCCAAAGGACCTGGATACATAACTCTTCCTTTTGTATTGGTTACAATATAATTTACGGTTTGTTCAAAAGTGGGAACAGTTTGTGCACTTAATTTATTGAAATCAATTATTGTAATTAATAATAATAAAAAGACTAAAAAATGGTTTTGTTTATTCATAATCATAAATTTAAAAAAATTATTGAGCACTCACACTTGAGGGTTTTCGGGTTGGGTTTTTAGGTGTTGGCATTTTGATCCATTTTAAGGTATATCTTTTTTTGAATGCCTCTATTTTGTTGTTTCTGCTTTCAACATCGGATGCGTACCATTTTTCGTTGTTGGTTTTCATCCAATTAAAAGAAATCACATACGAATCTGGCGAACGCTCTTGCCATCCCATTTGTTCTACAAACCCGCTGCGCCATGCATCTGGATTATTCAAATTATCAGGTACGGTAACTTGTTCCAATTCGGTGATGTAGACAATTTTATTGATGTTATCAATAGCATAAAACCAAGCTTCTCCTTTGGCTTGAGCGAGAGAGAAATGGGCAAAGAGGAAAGCTGATAATAAAAATAAGGTTCTCATTGGTGTTATTTATAAATGTTCCAACTCTAATTTGTGAATTTCCATATTTGGCTTTTTGCTAAGATTATTTAGCACTAAAAAACCTAAGAAATATTTATCTGGAAAGTAATTAATTTCGGTGCTCATTTCAACAGGTAAATCATTAAACGTACAGGTGAAAATAGTACCTTTTTTGGTAATGGTTAACTTTAAAATTCCTTCGAAATTAATTTCAGGTAGCTTTTTTTCACTCATGCCCAGGCTCATTCCATTTAGCCAATCTTTAGAAAGTGCAAATCTTTTTTGCTCATCCGCCTTTAAAACTTCACTTTTAATTTTTCCGTTATCGGGCTCAAGAATGCCGTATTTATCCGTTACTTTATATTGAATAGGAGTGCTTATGCTCATATATTTCTCTTGTCGACTTAAATAAACGGTATAACTTTTTCCAATTTGAATGGCAGCTTTTTGCATACTCCTTTTTTCAATTTTGAAATAAAGATTCATTTTAAAGTCTTTTGAAAAATCAAATTTCTCAGGGTTTTTATAAAACTTTGTCATTTCAAATTTGGTGTCTTTATCCCAATTAAAAACGGCTGCTTTGTAATTTTCAGCACTAATTTTTAATCCGCCATCCACAAATGCAGACGCATTACTAGTGTATCGAAATTGATTGTCTTCGACAACAGCAGGATTAGAATTGACTACCCAATTTTTCTCACTGTCCACTTCATCAACAATCTTCAATTTATTATATGCTTTAGGGTTGCTATTCAATTTTGTTAGGGTAGGCGTAATAGCTTCTAATTTTTTTGCTATGGCTTCTTTTTTCTGACGCTCTATTTTGGCATCTTTAGAACCTTGAATAATGTTAGCGGTGAGTTCTAGAGTATTGCTTCCAATTTTTCCCGAAGTAATTTCACTTAATGAATTGTTAATGAGCATTTGTGCCTCCATGTGCTGCATAAAAGCTTTTTGCTTTTCAGCCGGAATAAACGAAATTAAGCTGCTATTCAGTTGGGAAATCAGGTTGTCTGTCGATGCTTTACCAAATCCGCTTTGCTTCAGAGAACCAAATTGCTTTACAAAGTCGGACGTTTGCAAATACTTACTAACTTCTTCATCATATCCAAAAACCGTTTCTAAATAGGTTTTCGCATTGGTCTCATCTATTTTTCCATCTTTCAAAAAGGTTTCCAGTAATGTTCCAAATTGTTCGTTTAGTACTTTATCTAATGTGATTTTGTCTTGTGCCCAGCCTGTAAGAGATAATAAAATCGTGAAAATTAAAATTATATTTTTTCTCATCTTTATAAATGTTTAAGTTCTAATCTATGGATTTCGGTAGTGGCTTTATTGGTTTTGGATTCCGTTTTGAAACCTAAATAATATTTGTCGGGAAAGTAGTTGACCTCTGTTTTTACTTCAACAGGATAATCAAGGAATTTTAAAGTAAAAACAGTACCTATTTTAGTTATATTCACATTTAATACTTCATCAAATTTTGTTTTATCATAAAACCAAATAGAATTTCCGATTGTATAGTCAGCAATATATCCATAATTACGAGATAGTTTTTTCTTTTCTTTATCTAATTTTTCACTGCTTTTAAGTATACCATATTTTTCCGTTACCCTATATTCATCTTGAACCCCCACTTGTATATTTCCTTTTGAACCTACATTCCTTGTAATAAAAATTTTATAGCCTTTGCCTATATTTATTACCAATAAAGTGCCTAACCCATCACTTATTTTAAATTGTAGATTCATTGAGAAATCTTTAGAAAAGTCAAATTTTTCTATATTTTTATAACATCTTAGCTCATCAAAAATTAAATGCTGAGGTGTATTTGACGGTCCATAATTGTCATGTAGTGTTACATATCCATTTTCTAATTTAACACTATTTGTTGTTTTACGTTCCATTTTATTTACATCTCTTGTCATAACTAATTCTGGTGGATTATAGGAAGAAATCCAATTGTTGCCAGAATCTACTTCATCAATAACATGTAACTTCTTGTAGGAAGAGTTGGTAGCATTTAATTTTTTTAGCGTTGGGGTTATGACCTCCAGTTTTTTTGCAATTTCATCATTCATCATTCGTTCTTTTTTCCATTCCCTATTACTTTGAATTATGTCATTGATTAGATTAATAGAATGCATGCCTACTTGCCCACTTTTAATTTCACCTACCACATTGTTCAACATCAATTGATTTTGAATGTTGTTCATCATATCTTCTTTTTGTGACTCAGGGATTAAGGTAAGTAACAGCTTGTTTAATTGATCTACTACTTGATCTGTCGATAGGTTTCCTGGTTGAAAAGCGTTTATTTTTTTTGATAAATTAGTACTTTGAAGTTGCTGTCCAATCGTTTCATCAAATCCAAAAACCGTTTCTAAATAGGTTTTCGCATTGGTCTCATCTATTTTACCATCTGTAAGTAATGATTCTAGTAAAGTGCCAAATTGTTCATTTACTACGTTTTCAATTTTTATTGAGTTGTCTTGTCCAAACACAACTGTAGAAAAAAGTATGGATAAATAGAAACTAATTTTTTTCATATTTTAATCTTAAAGATGTTCTAATTTAACACTTTCAATTATTGTTTTTCTATCAATATTTGCTTTTATATCAAAACTATATTTATTTGGCAGGTAAGTAATTTGCTTTTTTAATCCGCTATCAATTCCGTTTATTATATAAGTTAAATATCCATCTTTATTTTGTATAACTATTTCAAAACCATTGTTGAAATTTAGATTTTTATTCTCTGTTGCGCCTGCTTTTTCATATCCTTTGTTAAGATGGGTAGTTACCGTTTTTATTCTTTCTCCCTTTGAAAAAAAAAGTAAATTCTCATAATTAAAAACTCCAAAAGATGTTGTAAAGTTAGCATCTGGACTTTTCACAGAAAACATAGACCAATCCACTAAATTTTCATATTTTTTTGCATACATAAAATAATTATCAAACAAATAATATTGACCAATTAAAATAGAAAAATTACTTGCTTGATACTCTACTTTTTGATAGTCATAGGAGTCTAATTTTCCAACTATTGTAATCTTAAAATCCTTTGAAAAATCAAATTTTTCCTTATTCTTATATATATTTAGAAATTTATCTGCATAACCATCTGTTGGGTCAAGAATTAAATTCCCCGACTCGATTGTAACTTTGTTAAAAGTGGATTCATTAGAAAAAAATCCTTTTTTAATTTTCTGTGGATTTTGTTTCCAATTTTTTGTATTCAAATTATCATTAATGACAACTTTTTTATTTGTTGATATAGTAATAGTTTTTAATTTTTCAATTTTAGGTGTAATCTTTTTTAATTTTTCAACTATTAGTTTATTCTCTTTATTTTTCTTAATATCTTCTGAGATAAAATTTAATGTATTCTGTAAAGTCTCTGCGCTCAAAACTCCTCCTCTTAATTCTTGTCCTAATTGCCAACCTATATAGTTAGGATTTTTGAGAAGTTCTTGTTTATAATTTTCTGGAATTAAATTAAACAAATTAGAACCAAGTGTCTCTATATAACTTTCAAATGATAAATTTCCTTGTTCAATACCATTTATTTTTTGCGACAGATTTACTGTTTGCAAATAATTACTAACTTCGTCATTATAACCAAAAACCGCTTCTAAATAATTTTTTGCATTTGCTTCGTCAATTTTACCATCTGTAAGTAATGATTCTAGTAAAGTGCCAAATTGCTCGTTTACTACATTTTCAATTTTTATGGAGTTATCTTGTCCAAACACAACTGTAGAAAAAAGTATGGATAAATAGAAACTAATTTTTTTCATTTTACTTTTTTATATATGATTAAATTTTAATTTTATAAATGTTCTAACTCTAACTTATGAATATTTAGAAGTCCTTTTTTTTCTTTTAAAGGCTCTCCATTAACAAGAAAACCTAAAAAATATTTGTCAGGAAAATAACTTATTTCATTACTAAATTGTAAATCTTCAGAATCATTTAACTTACAAGTAAAAACATTATCAACTTTAGAAATAGTAATTTTGACCACCGATGTCCTAAAATCTATGTTGGTATTATTCTTGTTCTTAAAGCCTATATACTTACCATAATATTTTGACTCTCCTACTCCTATTTTGCTTTCTTTGTTATTGTAAGAAATTTTATCTACAGCCTTTTCATCTACTCTATAAAATCCATCTGCACCAATACCAGAATAATTCAAACTCCCATACATATCGGTAGTAAAATATTTAATTGGAGAAGATATATTTGTAAAACCATTTAAATCAGGTCTTAAATTTAAATAATACCCTTTTCCTATGACAATATTAACTAAACTTGATTTTTCACCAATTGACAAATATAAGTTCATGGTAAAATCTTTTGAAAAATCAAACTTTTCAATATTCTTATAAAATCTTGATAGTTCAAATTTGGTTTCTTTATCCCAATTAAAAACAGCTGGAACATAATTTTCGGTAGCTATTTTCAAAACGCCACCTTCTATTCTCGAAGTATTTATTGTATATCTATTTTGATTATCTTCTCTTAACACAGCAGGATTTGAATTTAAAATCCAATTGTCATATTTAGAAAAATCATCAACAACTTTTAATTTTTTATAATCTTTATTGTTCTTTAATTTATCTAAAGTGGGTGTAATAATTGCCAACTTTTGTGCAATAACTTCTTTTTTTTGTCTTTCCGCTTTAGCTTCACCTATTCCTTGAATAATACCTGAAGCTAATTCTACACTATTAGAACCAATTTTTCCACTAACTAACTCATTCATTGAACCTTGAATCATCATTTGGGCTTGCATATGTTGCATAAAAACTTGCTGTTTTTCTGCTGGAATAAAAGATAGTAAACTACTGTTTAACTGGGCCATAAAAGTATCTGTAGAAAGTTTTGACGTACCAATTTGTTTAAACGAATTAAATTGCTGAGTAAAACTATTGGTATTTAAATAATTATTTACATCGTCATCATAACCAAAAACCGCTTCTAAATAATTTTTAGCGTTTGCTTCATCAATTTTACCATCAGTAAGCAATGATTCTAGTAAAGTGCCAAATTGTTCGTTTACTACGTTTTCAATTTTTATTGAGTTGTCTTGTGCAAAAATAACTGTAGAGAAAAGTATGAGTATATAGAAACTTATTTTTTTCATATTTTAATCTTAAAGATGTTCTAATTCTATTTTTGATAATAATACTTCTGTAGAAAATAAATTACTAAAAGTTCCATTTTTATGCATTATATTACTTAAAAATCCTAAATAATATTTATCTGGAAAATAGTTAATAGTTTGTTCCAAACTAATTTCCATTTCATTAAGACGTGCTGTAAATCTATTTCCTTGTTTTTGTATCGTAAGTTTTATTTCTTCATTAAAACCTATATTACTAAATGTAATACTTTTATTTTTACTATCTACTTCGTACAAAATCTCGGAAGAATATGCCTTTTTATCTTTTTTAATAGATTTATCTTTACTTTCTTTCAATATTCCGTAATTTTCAGTTATTTCAACATTAGCCGGCACAGTAAGTTTCAATCCTTCTTTATCCTTAACTAAATACAATATGTATCCTTTCCCTATATTAATTTTAAACTCATTAAATCCCCACTTTTCATACTTACTGTCACCGTAATACTTTAAAGTAAGATAAAAATTAGCTGTAAAATCTTTTGAAAAATCAAATTTTTCAGGGTTTTTATAAATTCTTCGATCCATTTTGTCAGGGAATGAAGAATTCATTCCTTCCATTATTAAGAAGCCTCCTTTCAAATTACTAAAATCTTGTGTAAAGGATAAATTGCCATTTTTTACAAGAACAACATTTGTAAGTTTCTGTGGATTATTAAACTCGTTTACATTTGTCTTGTCATTAAAATCTTCAGTAATTTTTATTTTTTTTGCACTAGAGTTTGTTTTAACCAAAGAACTCAGTGTCGGTGTTATTAGGCTTAATTTATTAATGATTTGTTTTTTCTTTTCATTTTCTTCCATTCCTTTTGAAATCATATTTGTAATGGACTCAATTGATGAAGATGAAATATGACCATTCCTTAATTCTTCACCTAATTGCCAAGCAATATAATTTGGATTTTGCATTAACTTTGTCCGATATGTTTCGGGTATTGCGCCTAATAATTTAGAATTCAATGTTTCAAGTGAAAACGAATTTGTTCCAATTTGATTTGACAAATTCAATCCTTGTAAAAAGTTGGTTACACTTTCATCATAACCAAAAACAGCTTCTAAATAAGTTTTAGCGCTTGCTTCATCAATTTTACCATCTGTAAGTAATGATTCTAGTAAAGTGCCAAATTGATCATTTACAACATTTTCAAATTTCATTGAGCTTTCTTGTGCATGACTATTTAAACCAATAAATAAAAATGCTAATACTAAAACTTTTAATTTCATATTATAAAAAATTAATCAATTGATACTGAATTCCATTCATTTTGTGTAATTGCGTCAAGACAAGGACATTTTGATTTATCAACTACAATGGCTTTTAAAGCTAAAATAAGAGGTTTTAGATAAGGCGTTACATCTGTATAAGTGCATTTTGCCAATGCAGCTGCTCCGCAAAAAGTCCAGCTTTGTGCATCATTATGGTCTGTTTGAGAAAGGTTTAAATATTTATCATATAATGGACAGTCATCAATTCCAGATGGTAAAACTTCATCTTCATTTGTGTTTTCCCCTTGAAAAGTAAATAGTTGTCTACTGCCTCCTTGCTTGCCTGCGTAGTAATTATCATTTCCCGAAATTTGTATATAGAAGTGCGCATATTTTGATTCGGTGTGATAATATGTATTTCCTCCTGAACTTTTATAATAATTGGTACGATTAGGTTCTGTTATTGTAATTACATTACCTTCTTGTTTTACTACTACTGTATAGGTATATCCAAGATCTGAAGATGAATAAGTACCCGATTTTAGAGTTTGTGCACTCACTTCACCACTTACTAACAGCCCTACGAATAGGAATAGAATTTTGATTGTTTTCATTTAGTTGTTATTTAATTGTTTACTTAATTTCAATAGCTTTTGTCATTTTAAATCCATTTTGACTGCAATACGCATCAAATCCAGAATAGGGTTTGTCATTTCGCATGGTATCTACACATCCTCTCAGAAACTCGAGCTGCTGTCTTATTTCTCCATTGGATATCACTTTCTGCATAGGATAATTTTTGTCATGATCCCAGTAAGAGATTACTCCATTGGATTCCGTTTTATTTACAGTATAAAATTCATTTGGAATAGTGTATTCTCCTGTAAACTCTTTGGGCATTTTAAAATGTAAATCGGTTGCTTTTCCTGTTTTGGTATCTGTATCATATTCATAAATAGGCAAATAAATAACATAACCGTAGCACAATTCGTGAGTACAATAGCCAGCACCTTCTTTGTTCAATCGTAAATGAATTTTATAAAATACTTTGTTACCTACAACTTTTGTTTTTTCTAACCGAAATTGTACTGGTTTGTCTCCTCTGAGATATAACCATTCGCTGTAGTTGTTTTGTGCCATTGTTACACTGCTTACTAACATCCCTACGAATAGGAATAGGGTTTTGATTGTTTTCATAGTCTATTGTCTTGAATATTTTTTTAAAATCCCGTTATAATTTATTGAAATAGTGTTTTGATTAATCACAGTAATTGTAGTGTCTGTAGAACCTCCTGTATTTGATGTTACGTTAAACTGATAATTTCCATTACTTTCATAGGTTCCGCTATTTGGTAGATTTTGTGTGAAACATAAATTTGGTAAACAATCATTAGTTAAACAGTATTTAGCAATTTGATTTCTTGTAACAGGACAAGAGAATGTTGTTGTTGTAAACGATGCTGAACCACTAAAAGAAACGCCTCCATACCAATCTTCAGGAGTTGGGTTTGTTGGACAATTTTGTAGACTATTATAAATTATATTGTTTTGATTTGGAACTATTCCGTTATATTCTATTAAGTTCCAATTCCCCACTAAAAAAGTACTTGTATCTATATTCACCTCAATCGGAAAACTCCCCGAAAAACTGCTAAAATCATCGTTATACGTATAGTTTAGTGTGCTGCTGATACTTGTTGCAGTAGGGTTGCCTACAAATTTTACTTTTAGATTCAGTTGACCATTATTTTGTAGTGTGGCTGTCTCTAAAGAAAGATTGGAGTGACTGATATTAAAATTTATTTTTTGCATGATTTGACTAGTTACATCAGCTGTAACAGGGTTTGCAGAACTAGAAACCTGAGCCAAAGGAAGCGTATCAAAAGAAACAAAAGGAATAGCATTATTTACCCATAAAATTGCTTCATTAATGTTGCTAATCAATTCATTCAATCTGTTTTTTGTAGCAAAATAGAGTTTCATATATTCTTGCTGACTGTTGCTATCTGTTTCTTGTATTGGTCTTACATTAACATTAAAAGGAAGAGTTGTTGCTACATTTTCTGTCAATGAAAGTTGAGAATTTGTGTTTCGATTATTTGTTCCTATAAGAGCATTTATTTTCATTTCAATAATATTGATATTTCTATCGATTAATTCAAAATGATAGTCAACTGCAGCAGATATACCAGCTATTGCTACACCAATAGCTATCGGACGTATAATGTTTGATGGTTCTGCAACAGCTACAGCAGATCCAATCATACCCACTGCTAAGGCCGCTTTAAATCGAAGAACTAACGCTCGATTTTCTTGCATATCTATATTTCTACCTTGAATAGTACTGTAATTGGTATTATAAACCGCATCAATAATTGTTTCATTTACTTTGTAAAATTTAGCTACTTCTGATTTTTCTTCAATTGACAACCCATTGTAATAGCTCATCATAGTACTGTGGTTTTGTACAAATGGAATATCTTGAGATGCAGTTGATAACTGATTACCATAGTTTTCAAAATTTGTTTCTAATGGAGTAAGTGTTTCATCTACAGATTGGGTTAATACAACATCTTTAATCTCATAGTTAATTTTAGCATTATTTAAACTATTAATGTGTAATTCAGTTGCACCAAGTGGTGTTGTTTCTGGAACATAAAAAACCAATTCATGATCTGCTACTTTAGTTAACTGAACAGAAGTTCCAGCTAAAGTTCCTGTATAAACATTATTTGTTAAACTGGTTGAACCAACATTAATTGTAACAACTTGATAACGGTAAATTTGTCCACCATTTTCATTAATCGAATTAGATACTGTATCATCTTTAGAACAAGAAAATAAAAAAGTTGAAAAAATGATAATGATAATGCTTAAGAGAAGTTTTTTCATAGTTTTTATATTTTTAAAAACAAATTTAATTTTTTTTAAAAAAATTAAAAATACCTATTTGTAGGTATTTTACTTTTTTTTAAAAGTTAAAATCAAAAAAACACTCTCTTAGTTTTGAACTAAATCAGTCCACTTTTTGCTGACGATTTACAGTTCCTTTAAGGCTTGGGAAATAAAGTCATTATAATCTTCTTGGTTGATGTTTTTTAATGGGTATTTATTAAGTATTTCAATAAGTCCTATAAAATCTACTTTCATACACTTTTCTTCAATTTCTTTGATAAACAATTGGGTTTCTTGTGCTGTGAGCAATCCCTCTTTTATAACTGAATGGTCTTTAGTTCTTATCATCTTTTTTAAATTAATATGGTAAACATTCTTCTACTAACATTCTGACTCCTGTTGTAGCTTTTTCTTTAATTACCAATAGGTTAATCCCTTCTTCTACATCGGGGTTTGTATCGATGTAAACGGTTTGTGCATCAAAGGGAACGGCTAGTAACAACGAAGCGGCTGGATGTACTACCATTGATGTTCCCACGATTACAAACAAGTCGGCGGATTGTGTTATGGCTATGGCTTTTTCAATTTCAGTGACTTCTTCTCCAAACCAAACTATATGTGGGCGGAGTTGGTTCCCATCGGAAGCTAGGTCGCCTAGTTTTATGTCTTGATTACAATCAGTAATCAGATTGGGATTTTTGCTACTTCTAGACTTTCTTAATTCGCCATGCAAATGAAGTACGTTTGTGGAACCTGCTTTTTCGTGTAAGTCGTCAATATTTTGTGTGATTACGGTTACGTTGTATTTGGTTTCTAATTGCGCAATCAAATGATGTGCTTCATTTGGTACTACCTCATCGAGTTGCCTTCTTCTTGCATTATAGAAATCTAATACTAACTGCGGATTTTTCTCAAAACCTTCAGGAGAAGCTACTTCTTCAATTTTGTGATTGTTCCATAATCCATTGGCATCACGAAAAGTACTAATGCCACTTTCTTGACTGATTCCAGCTCCCGTTAAGAAAACGATATGATGTTTGTTTTTGCCCATATTTTTTAGTTTTTACGTAACCAACCTAAAATAGATGCTTTGTCTAATTCCCATTTGTTATTTACTTGCATCAAACTAATGGTTTCCCTTGAACTTCCAAAACGTCCTGGATTTTGTTGGATAATTTCGATTTCGTCATTTGTTACGTTAGAAACTATGGCTACGTGACCATAAGGGTTAAAGCTATTGGCATCAAAAATGAGAATGTCATTGATTTTTGGTTTTGTGTTACTTGGATTGGAAAACTGAAGCAAATTTCTGTCGGAATTGCGTTCGTTGTCTTTCAGATTTGGATTATAAAAATCTTTTACGTGACCGAACGTATTTGGCATTTTGTGGTTTAAGTGGTCGTAATAGTAGCGTTTTACAAACTCTACGCATTGGTATTTAAGTCCGTAATTGTAGCCTTCTGCGCTACGATTTCTTCCTAAATTGGTATCTGTACTGCCATTGTAATACACTGGAATGTTATTGAAACTGTCTATTTTATCCCCTACTTTTGGCTGGTTTAAAATGTATTTTTTTGTAATGCATTTTAACATTACTACTACAGCTAAACACATCACTGCAATGACTGCCGCTCTTAAAATTCTATTTATTTTCATCTTCTTATTTTTGATTATCAATTGCTTTTTTTAAATTATAATGGAATATGAATTCGTTTTTGTAATACACTAAATTTCCTTTGTACAAAGTGTTTAATCCGTTTGAATCGGTAATAGCAACAACAGATTGGTCATATTCTTCCACTCCTTTTCTTTTATGTATTTCAAATTTAACATTAGCCACTCCTTTTACTTCATCATAACTATTGGAATACTTCCAATCAAAATAATAAATCGTATGGAATTGGTTTACCTTATCTACTTTAATATTTGTTACACTTCCCATACTGTGTGAGTTTTGAACTAAAATTACATTAGCAAAATCAATATTCCCATTGGACTCTTCCCAAAGTAAATACCTCTCATTCTCATAAGAATAATAACTATCTTCTTTGTTGTTATGACTGCTGTAGGTTACTTGAACCGCCCCGAAAATAGAATTGTTGTCCTGTGCAAAAGTTATTACATGAATTACTAGTGCTATTAAAATGTAAATAGTTTTCATTACAAAATGTTTGTTTTATTATTTGATGAGTAGGTTTGTTTTATTATCAACGAAATATTGAATACTACCATTTTTATAAATTACTTTCCTTTTCCAATTACCATCATATTCATATTCATGTATGAAATTGATATCTTCAACTAATCTTTTTGAAGTACCGAATACCATTTGTTCTTTGATGCAGTTGTTGTATTCGTCGAAAAAATACAACCAACAATGCTCTGGTTCTTTTTTATAATTGAAACGTTGCATCTCGATACAATTGTCATTACTATCGTACTTGTGTTCCCAAAATTGTTTAATTCGGTTGGATGGTAATTCAAATTCGACCAAAGTCATTAGTTTATCATTATCATAATGATATTCATATCTCAGGTAAGGTCTTTTATCATCATTCCAATATTCGACTATTTTTTTGTCTTTTATAAACGTTGTTTTATCATAATACGAAGGTTTGTCGTATAAGAAATGTAGACAAATGGTACTGTCGTTTTCATAAAAAAAATTCATTTCTGTATGCTCCACTTCAAAATTATCACTGTAAGAAATGAAAGTCGTTTTCTTTAAAATACCTCCTTTTTCATAGTGATACATTATTTTCTTTTCCAAATAACTGAACATATGATGCATCAGCTTTGCCGTTGGCAATAAATCCATAAAGACTGTTTTCTCTTCATAACCGTTTTTAATTTCATAAAAAAGTAAACCATCTGGGTTGTATTTTTTCACAGAAGTGTATTTTGAATGATAATCAATACCATCTTCAGGTAACCAAATACCTGGAGTTACTTCTTTTGGTTTATATGCTAAATACTCGCAGTTCATACTTAAAATGTTACATGATACACATCAGATTCGTTTCTTGGCATGTTTCTGTACTCAAATGCTCCTTCTTCATCAATAATTTCTACAATATCAAAAGTGGTACAATCGGCAGGTAATCCTTCAAACAATAAGGTAAAATTATGTTGACCAGATGGTCCAATTGGTTGCCATTTGGGATACATTACGATATTAAAATGATGCAATAATTTACATTTAAGCGAAGTTCCTTTCGGAATCAAATAAATGGTTGGCCATACACGAATGGTATGATAGTTTGGTATTCCTATTGCTGTTGCATGCACAATTACTTGTTTCTCCTCTTGGGTGTTGATTTGCTCCAGAAGTTCTGGAGCGATATCAATTTTTTCTTCAGTTACTGTTGCCATATGTTGATATGCTTTTTACAGTTGGTTGTAATGCTCAGTATTTTTTGCAATAATCTTTCCTTCTACATCTAAAAGAACACCACCCGAAGGAATACTATTTAGTGTTGGTTCTTTATCTTGTTCAAAATAGTAGGCTTTGTTTGCATTAATGACTAAAGCCACTTTTACTTTTCTATTTTGTTTTTCACTTTCTTTTTGTTGTACCAAAGCGACATGTTCAACTATGATTTGTTCTATTTCCTCTGCTGACATTTCTACTTCTGCATTTATAACAATCGAAATACCTGGTAATGCATTTGAAACTGGATTGATGTGAACCGGAATTTGTGTAAAACATGGTGAATTTTCCTGTTTGATAATCACATAAGGAAATCTACCATAATGCGTACTAAAATTTTGACTTGTGAATTGGTGTTCGGCTGTCTCTTGCCATTCGAAATATGAGCAACGGAAATTGGCTAAATACTCACTTGTTTTGGTATTTAGTTCCGAATTCCATAGCAAAATGTATTTTGCTTGTGTTTGGATGATAAAACTACCTGAAGCCTCTCCGATACTGAAAGCTTTTCCTGTGAATTCCAACTTTTCATTGAAATACCAAATTTCGTATGGCTTACAATTGGTCCAATCTAAAAGTGTGGTAAGTTGGTCGTGTTGTATTTCTAAAAATACAGGATGTGTTTTATCAAACGCAATATCGCTAAGACTTACGTTTGTTTTTTGGATGATGACGTGTTGCGCACCAAAGATTTTATATTCTTTGTGTGTATTGTTATGAACTGGATTGTGATGTAAGCTAATAAAGTGGATACTAGTTGTTTTCATTTTGATGCGATTTTAAGATAACGGTTTGATTTACTAACTGAATTGGATTTTGTAATGACACGGATTTTACTGTGCCGTTTTGATGGAATTCAACGCATGAATTGAGGTTCCATTTCCGTTCCAACATTTCCGAAATACAGGATTTCAGGAAATAAGTTCTAGCTGTTGTCCAGCCTTTTTTTTGGGTTTCCTGATTGAATGCTTCGATGAGTTTTTCATCATGAAGGGAATGGAAATGTGTTTTCCATTGGCTTTGTACTACTGCATAATTTAGCATAACATAACAAATTAAAAATTAAACAAAAGTTGTTATGTCGCATCAAAACGGTAAAAGAATTGTGGTTTCTCAACACATTTGAACGACTGTTCCGCATACTAGGCCACCGTGTCGTGAGTTGATCGGTTGGCTAGCCCGAAGGCTATCTGGATGCTGGGTACATAATTAAAGAAAATTTTTGAGATATGCAAATTTAATTAAGTACGTGAGTTAACACTCCGAAAGCTGGAGGATACATGGGTACTTTAGCTTCATCGTTAGTTGTAATGTAAATTTCTAATCTTTCGGCTAGGATTTTACATCCCTCATTGAAAATTTTAATATTTTCCTCTGTTGGTTCAAAAACTTTTACATAGTCACCAATGTATTTACCATCGACATGCCATGTTAGTAGATACTTGTAATATCCTTGTTCCTTTATTAACTGAGCAAAACAAGTTGCTTCATCATTGGCAATCATACGTTCTTTTAAAAGTTTAAAACTTACGTAATCGTTGACATCGTAAAGAAATGATTTTATTAGATTGAAGTTTGACATAATGAATAGTAATTAATTATTTTTATTTGATAATCAAAGCAACCTAATTATATCGAGGTTGCATTGAATGTCAATTTTATAATATTTAATACACGTTTATAGATTAAACTGGTAGTGCATACCCACACCAATTGCTATTGTTTTGAATTTGTAGTATTCAAAATCTACTTTGTTGTAGCCAACTTCTAGATTAAATTTAAGGTTATTAAAATACTCTTTCATGTGCCATTCTATTCCTCCACCAAAACCGAAACCAAAATTAGTTTCTTTATCTATATCAACATTATACGTACTGCCTAAATCGTAAACATAATAACCTGCTTGACTATATAAATAAGGACGATAAGATAAACCCCAATTAGACTCATTATTATCAAAATTATATAAATAACGTCCAAAATAAGAACTTACTGGTCCAAAAATACCGACAACTGCTTGTGCTGAATGTGTTTCTGTAATATTTGCTTTTGCGCTCAAACCACCTATAGGGAATGAGGTTTGGATACCAACTTGATAATTAGGAAACGTTTCTTGAGCAAAAGAAGATGTTAAATTTCCCACCACTAAAGTAAAGACCATTAAAATAAAAGCATTGTTTTTCATATGTAAATAATTATTAGTTACTATAATCCATATGAAATTGCGTTTATAGCAGTTGTTTGTTTGCAACACTAAATTATTGAAAAGCAATTTCATAAAAATTTGATTTAAAAATTATAAGTCAAATTTCCTGAAAATTTTAAAGCCCTTTCAATTGTTGCAACGTTGCAAACTTTAAACTAATTGATTTTCAATGTACTTTTTTTCTAAAACTATTTCTCTAGGTTCATTTTTTCCACCCGATATGTAATAGAAAGGAGCTATTCTCTTGACAAAAGATTTATTAATAGCCGATTTAATTCTTGAAAAATGGACGTAAACTCCTTCAGCATTTCCTTTGATCAACTCTGTGATTGAATTTTCCAGGCTATCTACATCATTTCTATAAGATATCTTTTTGTAGATTTCAATTAATTCCTTTTTATAGTCTTCTAAATTGGTAATTGCCACTGGTTCTTGCTGAAGTAAGTAAAAAATGTAAATTGTTTTAGTCAAATGACTTAATTTTAAAATTACATCTTTATATTCTGGAAATAAAATATTACCATCACTAGAGATGATTAATTTTGTTATTTGGTTGATTTTTTGCTGTTCTAAATTTTCTTCTAGGGTTTCAAAAATATAATTACTCAACAGATGTAGAACACCATGCCCTTTCATGTCTTGTATTAAGTCGTCCATCTTACGGATGAACTCTTCTTTTTTTAGTTCCTCTTCTTCTTTTTCAACAGGGACATATTTTATACTAAAACTAATATTTGGTCTTTCTACAACGCTAACCTCATCAGCCATGTTCAATAAAAAATCTAAAACTGATTCCTCATCAGGTTTTGGTATGGCCGCAAAGTTTCCAATATGATTCAATGTACCGTTTTTGATTTCTGGAAGAATGCCAAAACTTGTTTTAAAATACTCGTAAAAACGATTATAATCAAAATCTTCTATTGTTTTCTTAATTATTCCTTTTTCCCTTTCATCCCAGTAAGCATTGGAATTGGATGCTTGTAGTACTTTTAATTTAAATTGTTCCAGAAAATCTGGTAAATAACAAAAAGTTCTATTCTTTACACCAAAAGCTTTTTCTAATTGCTCACGGTTTTCATTTATAATTTTATCCGTTGTTTCATTTCTCTTATTTTCAAAATATAAAACAAAGTATGAACGATTACTGTCTAAAAAACTAAAGCTTCCAAATGGGAATGCTATGTTGTCTTTGCTAATTGTTTGAAATTCCATTATAAAAATAATAATTGATTTGTATTCTTTTTTTCACCATAAACTATGGCCAATTGGTTGAATTTCTTTCCTAATTCCTTTGCCGTTTCTTTGTTGCAATTGATTAGGAAAAAAGATTCTTCTGACCAATTTCCATCAGCAGAAACCCCAAGCCCTAGATTGTATTGCAATCCGTTATTTTTTAATTCATTTTCAAGTTCTTCATTGCGTTTTCTGTTTTCTTCTAAACTTAAAACCAACGGTAATGGATTCCAAGCTGTAATGAATGCCCATGTTTCAATTCCTGGAAAAAACGTTTGCAAATCATCTGAAGTTTCATCAATTTTCAAAACAATTGATGTATCCTTTGTTTGTTTTACAATAAAATTTGTTTCTGCAAACGCTTTGTAGGTTTCTTCTTTTGTCATGATATATTAATAAATGAATGGAATATATTTTATAGTATAGTTTATCAAATAAACTACTTACAACTTATAATATAAATTATTCCCCTAAAACTGATTTTTGCAATAACATCTGACTATTTCCATAAAATGGAACATCAGTTTTACCTAAAATAGAGGTTGGTAATGTTCCTATTTCTGATAAGTTATCCATTGGTACTATTACTGTTTTTGCTCCGTTTTCGGAAAGTAATGTTACTTTATCTGCGAAGTTTAAAGCTCTTTCTATTGCTCCACCAATGGAAACATTTCCTAAAACGGCTAAACCAGCTTTAAGGTTCTTCTTATAAATTGCTGAAATTATTGCCACATATACAGCACTACCAATACCACCGTGAATATTAGCTCCCATAATATTACTTACTTGAATGTTTAAGTCATAGTTTGCTAATGAATGTTGTTCGTTTAGAATTGTTTTTTCGTTGGCTCTGATATAGTTAAAGGTGTTCTTTATGTTTTCTTTTACTTCGGTTGAATTGGTTCCAGTAATATTTAATTTTCCTGAGCCTTTTAATGCAACTACTTCAATTTTTATTAAGGAATTGTTTTCACCATCACTTGTTGCTGTGTAACATACACCAGGAGCTAAAGGGTTTGCCTCAATTAAAGATGAACCTTTTTCTTCTGGAAGTCCAACAAAATGTTCTTCTTGTGTTTCTTTATCAATATATGAAAAGTTAGTATCCCAAAATTCCATACCACCAATTCGTTTTAATTGCTCTTTTACTCTGCGACGCATTTCCATTGCAATTACTAGGTATTCTCTGATGTCTTCTTTTGTATATTCGCCGTCAGGATGTAATAGTTTTATAAAACCTGATATGATTCTCCTTACAGATTTACTATCACGTTGTTTTAAGTGTGAGCCCAAAGAGAAATATTTATCTAACGCATCGTAATAGGTTTTTTTTCTTTGCGATTTTAATACTTCTGAAAAGAAATCTGTACTGTAACCAAAATGCTTTGTAAAGTTTTGAGGACTAAATTTAGTAATTTCCCATCCTGGTAAAAATAAATTGATACGGTCTAAAAATGCGGTATCGTGGTTTACTTCATCTGATAATGGACTGAACAAGTGCGATGTTTGTAAGACCGTTTCTACTGGTTGATTAATGTTACCGTTTAAGATTATTGAAGCTGAACCAGAAATTTCACCTCCCTTTGCTCTTGAAAAAGAACCACTTTCCATATAATCTTTCATTAATGGAATTGCATCTCTATCTTTGAAAAGCTTGTCTGTACTTTCATCAAAGCAAATGGCATCCCATAAACCTACTGCACCTACACGACCGGAAGTATTGTTTACAAATAATTGTGCAACAGAACCTTGTCCACCTGAAATTAGAATTGCATAAGGTGTAATTTCTTTATAGATATATGATTTACCAGAAGAACGTGGACCCAATTCTACCATATTGAAATTGGCTTCTACTAATGGAATTAAACGGCAAAGTAATAGGTTTAGCTTTCTTTCATCTAATCCTTCGCTATAGGGTTCATATCCAGCACTACGTAGTAATAATTTTTTCCATTCCTCTGTTGTGAATTCTTTTCTTTTATCGGAAATTTTACTGTTGTCAAACGATGATAGTTGAATTGGTCTAATCTCTTTTACCACAAATGGGAAAACAGTTGAACCTACTGTTATCATTGGGTCGTATTCCATATCTATAATTGCCCAAATACCTCCTAAAAGCAACTTTTCATGACTTGTTACTAACTCATCACTGATGTTTGCTTTTCTAATATTACTATTGCTAATATTTGCCCAATATTTATCTTTTTGAGGATCTAATTCAACGGATATTTTATCGATAATTTTATAACTCCCTTTTTCTTTTAATTTTGATTGAATTAATGTACTTTCTTCGGGATTGATGTAATGGTCACGTAAAATTGTTTTTACATTTTCCATTCCCTCTTTTAGTTTTTCTTCATCTTCTGTGCTACAGGTATTTGCCAATAAATATTCCAATACAAAAGCCGGAACGTTAGCCCCACCTTTGATGATACCTACTAAATCTTTTTTTACTACATAACCACGAAAATGGTCTAATGCTTTTTTATCTAAATCGTCAAGGACTATCATAATTGTTCTATTTTAAAGTAAACCTCCTAAATCTCTTGCTTTATTTTGTTTAACTACAACTTTATCTAATTGTTCTTTAGTAATTGCATCTACAATTTTGACTTCTAATACTGAATTTGTACCGAAGCGAAACTCTTTTTTTAATTCTGATTCTTTGCTTATTGTAATGATATCACTTTCATTTACTTTACTGTTTTTTGCAAAAAATAATAGCAATACTTTTCTTTCTGTTGAAAATAAACTTGCTTCCGTAGTAGTTGCTTTTAATGCTATTGAGAACAAATCACCTGTTACATCATTTAGTTCATTTTTGTTGCTAACTACCACTTGTAATTGTTCACTTGTATTATTTTCATTAGACCATTTTAAAAAAGGTATAATGGTTTCTTGTGGTGCTATACCCCCATGACTATATCCGTAAACACCAGGTGTTTTGAATGGCCCTAGTCTTTTAGCGAAATAGCAATACTTAAAGTTTGCATATTGGATTTCTTTTTCAACAAGTAGGTTAGTATCTATGTTTTGTTTTTCTTCTGTTCTAATAAAGCGCTCACTTTTGTTTACGTTACCTTTAAAATCAACTTCTATTTTATCTGAATTTTCTAATACACCTGTTAAAACAAAACCATGGTCTGTGACTAAGTATACGTTTTTATACCCATTTCTAAGCAGTTGTTCAATTTTTGTTGCAAATAGCGCCGCTACTTGGTCAAAATATTTTAATGCTTTTTGTTGATAGGTTTCTCCGAGTTTATCAGGGTCTTTGTAACTACAAATTAAATAGTGTTGTTTATCTGTGGTTTCGTTTACCATTTCTAAATCTATAAAACCTATTGATTTATCTGTATTTTGGTTTAAAATGTATGCTTCACGGTCTTGTTTTTTTGCTACTACTACACCAGTGTCTACATACAACTGACTCATGTTGTGTTCCGTTTCTGATGGAAGACCCGCAAACATAAATTGTTGCTGGTTGCATAACGTATATTCTTTTGATACTCTTTCGATGATGTCTTTAGCAAACTCAAAAGAAACGCCGTCTCCGACTACAATTGCTGTTCTTAATGCATTATTGTTTATTATTTCTTGAATTTTCCCTGTTTGATTGGATTGATAGTCATCGAAATATTTGAACCACTTATCAAGATATATTACTGCATAATTTTTATAGTAGGATTGAATAGGTTCTATTATATTTTTACGGTCTAAAAACTCCGTATATAACTCCCTAATTGCTTTATCTAATTTGTAAAAATGGTTGGTATAAAATGACACACATTCTTGATGAGAAGCAATTTGGTTGATGTTCTTCTCGTCAAATTCCAGTAAGGTTTTTATGTTTTTCCAAAATGTAATCCCTAAATGAATGGTGGCTTTATTTACAATACGTTGGTTAATTTTAGGTAAGAAATTAATACAATACTCTTTGTTATTTATGTTTTTACCCAGTTCTACTAACCAAAGCTCATCTAACTCTTTGAAAGGATGTGCAGGATGACAATTGAAAATTTCTGTTTTGGGTTCTAGTTTATATTTTTTTAGGTATTGATCAAATGATTCTTGGTATGTTTTACTGTCTAACCAATTGTTATACGCTTCCAAGAGCATTTTGTTTGGATTGTTATTTGCTAATCCATCCAATAAATAAAAAACAACTTCTTGTGCTAAAACGGCTGCTGGTTTCTCTATGTAAGGCTGCCCAATTAATTCATTTACTTTTTTGAAGAATAATTCTTGAACGTTTTTATCGTACTTATTTAAATAGTTTTTAGGGCTATCTAAAAAAGGTACGATTTCTTTTTCCAAATTGAAGATTTCTTTAGCTCCATTGTGGCTTAAGTTCATCCAATAGGTTTGGTCTTTGCCAATACTTACTTTTGCAGCTGCAATTAATTCTTCTTTTTCTAAATGCAGGTTTATATTTAAATGGTTGATTAACTTTTCTTTAATGTATCTGTCGAAATGTTTTATTTCTACCGCTCCATTGGTTTCAACGTATTCTCTAATGAATTTTAGCTGTTCTTTTGGCGTATTGGTATAAATCAAATATTTCTTGTTTTTATCCAAGCTTTTCTCAATTTCATACTTCACTTTAAGTTCATCAATTTCGTTATTCGTACAAAATGTAACATACTCATTTTTTACCCCTTCTTGTAAAAAAGTAGCTTCTTTTGACTCATCTATAAATACAGCTATAGGATGGGTATTGAATATTTTTTCTATTTCTTTTTTAAACCAAGTATCTATCATAAGTTAGTGATTGGTGACTAGTAATTAGTGATTCGTTTTGTTAATAGGAAATTCAAGTTCAAATTGCCAATTGACTTCTTGTAATTGCCCTCTCAGTTTTTCCAAGTTGCGTAATAGGTCTTCAAAAGAAGGTTTGTTTTCTTCGTAAATCATATCTTCCTTCATTTTGGCATAATCCGATTTCCATTCTTCTAATTTTTCATTGATTGGAATTGGATTAACTGTTTTTGGATTGTGAAGGTTATAATCTACTTCGCCCACTCTTGAAAACTTGTATCGGTGCGCTACAATAGTTTCATATAATTCTTTATCATTTATAGCCTTTTCTGCAATCCCCGCATTTGTTAGATGGTATATATCATAGAGATGACGGCTTAGTCTATCTACTCGCATTTTTTCTTCCGGACGATGGAATTCTTCGTGTAGCAGGAAAACCTTCTCTAAAAAAGTTCGTTCCGGATTTACTGTTGGCACTTCAAATAAGGGTTCAACAAAATCTTTATCAGCATATACTTCATCTACTAAAGCCCCGAATTTTTTAACCGAAAAGGGTTCTCTCAATGAGCGGCAACTGACTTCAATTTGTACACGAGGCAATACATATTCTGATGAAGAATTAATTACATTTGGATAATAGATTTCTAATACTCTTGGGTCTTGGTCGCTATCTTTTGCTTCAATAATTTTAAAATCAAGATCTACAAATCCTCTTTTTATAAACGCTGCTTGCAATTCTTTAAAGAATGTTCCTGTGGTATAAAGGCCTGCTGTCTTTCTTAGTTTATCTCTTTGATTCTTTCCTAATTCTCCAGTAAATCCAAAAAAATCTTTATCTATGGCCAAATCGATATCTTCAGAAAATCGATTAATCAAATTCCAAGCTTTACTTAATGAGGTTCCGCCTTTGAACACCAAATGTTTGGCGATTTCCATTTGGAAAATAATTTCTAATGTACGGCTTACCCACCAGTCTTTTTCTACAGCAAAAGGCTTCATTCCTTTTTGGGTTGCAATGGCATTGAAAACAGCTACTTTCTCCGCCTTATCTGTTTTATAAAAAATACTATTTGCCATCTTTTACTGCTTTCATCATTATTTTTTGAACCCATACTGGTGCCAGTGCTATGTCGTGTTTTAGGTCTTTTTCTTCTTCCTTTTTTAGTAGGTCAATTATCTTGTTTTCTTCTTCTGCGGTTACTTTGCCGTTACCGATTTCTTTTAATGCCTGAATGACCAATCGGCTAATTTTGCCTTTTGCCAAAAGATTTTTAGGTGTGGTTTTTTTGAACTTTATCGTTCGTTTACCTACTTTAATTACTCTTGGTGAGCCATCCGTTAGTAATACAATATTCATGGGTACTTGTGTACTCAATCCTAATGCATTTAAAGCATAGCTACCTGTTGGCAACGTTCTTATTCGATCTCGTTTGGCAATAGCTTCAGCGACTTCTTCGGCGGATGGAACCAATTGCCCTATTAATTTACTTATTTTTGGACGAACATAAATACCTTGTGCTACTCGAACAATCACTTGTTTGTTTTCTAAACGATCCAACGCTTTTCGGATGGCAGCCGACGACCCAAAACCAATATAATCGTCTGGCAAAACCAAACTGCCTTTTGGTTTGCTTTTTATTGACTTTTCTATTTGTTTTTCAATGCTTTGCGTCATTATTTTGATTTTAAATTTGTCACAAATATAGTAAAAATTTGTGACAGTTTTTAGATGAGTTCCCTTATTGGAATACCCTAAAAAATAGCGAGCCTCCTTTGGCTTTTTTTATTTTATCAATTACTTTATCCTCAATGCTTTGCATGCTTTTTTATGACTTATTTTGTCGCAATTTTAGTATATTTTTGCGACAATTTTAGTTTTATTCTTATAACAAAAAAAGCAATTATTTGTTACAGAAAACTTTCTTGCCTGTCACAAATTTCGATAAGATTTGTGACGAGATTTTAATTTATTGTTGCAAAATTTACTTTGTAAGCTCTTCTATTTTGATTAACCAACTTTTTATTTCTCCTTTTGAATCTCTATCTCTTATTCTATCGGCAGTCATATAACCAAAAGCTTTTTCTGAAAGATACTTTTTGGCTGTATTTTCTTTCATAACACCATCAAACTTCATTTTAGTAGAATACTTTTCAGCAAATAATTTTGGAACACCTTTCTTATCTTCTTTAGGAAAGTCTGTTACTTCAATCATAACATCAAATGCATCATTTATAGCTTCAGGATGTAAGTAACTTTCCATTTCATATTTTTCAGTTAAAGTACCAAATGAGCCATCATCTCTAGCATTTACTTTATCAATAGAATCTTTGTAACTACTTACGTCATTATCATATAAATGAAATTCTTTACAACCTATGGTTTTTAGGTAATATTCATTTACCCAATGTACAAGCGTACCACCACCCATAAGACAAAAGGCCACACGAGGATCACTAGATAAGTCTATAATGTTAGGATCTTCATTATTTAAAGCTTTGCTTAAATCTTTCAGTGCTTTAACATCAGTTGGCCCTTCTACGCAAATTAGAACTTTTACTCTACTATCAGGTGTTAAACCTAAAGTTTCTGAAACTCTCTCAAATACATCAACACCAGACTCAACAGTTGGCAATCCTAAATCACTTCTTGTAATAAATCTTATACTTGAAGCAGGTAATTCTGAAGCTAAACCTGGACTATGTGTTGTTAAAAAAACCTGGCAACCATCATTTTCTGCAAGTGACTTAAAAGATTCTATTAAGATTTTTTGATTATTTGGATGTTGTGCAGTTTCTGGTTCTTCAAGAGCATAAATAATACTCCTTTTATTACCAGACTTTAAGCGTCTTTCAGCTTCAGCTTTAAAGAAACTTACTAAAATCATTCTTCTAACACCACTTCCTCTTTTATTTAATGAAATGCCATCGTCGGTATCCATATTTATGCTAAATAAACCAGACCATTTCGAAGCTGTTGGCATAACAAATTGTGGTTCTAGTTTACTTGCTAAATTACTATCAATTTCTTTGAGAGCCTCATGTGTGTTTTTTGCAATTTCTTCTGCTTTTTCTTGAACTTTTCTCTGTATTCTTTCTATGTCGTCTTTAACTTCTAATATTGCAGCAGAAATAGCTGCTTTCATAGGGTTTTGAACTTCTTTGTCTTTATCTTGACTATTTCTATCACTTTGAAAAAGTGCATAAATAGGTAAATATGAATCTATTTGTTCCCAAATTCTTTTACTATCCTCTTTTGGTTTACTAATTGGAATCAAGATTTCATTTAGTTGTAAGTCATCAAAAGAGTTCCAAATTGCTGTTCTCATTTCAGGATTACCCTTTAATGAAGCATCTAACCCTTTCTCTTTGATAATATTTTGCAATTCTTTTTCTTTTAGTTCTAATAAATTTTCAGCGCCAGAAATAGTTGGATGCTTTGCTAAAATAAAAATCTCAACAGAAGGTGATGCTTTACTACAATCAAATTGTTTCGTAATAACAAAAGTGTCATTATTACTCAATAAATATTCATTTTTTAAACTTGTTTTTGATGAAGCGTCAAGTATTATTTCTGCTGGCAAATCTGTAAACTCACATGTAATTGTAACATACTTAGTACCACTATATACATTTGCATCATTACTTTCAATTTTAATAAGCTCATTATTGAAAAAAATTTCAAGAGCTTCTAAAATTGTAGACTTACCTATATCATTTCTACCTATTAATGTAGTTATATCATCAAAAGTGATAATAACTTTTTCTTTGTAACATCTAAAATTCTCAATAGAAACAGAAACTAACTTCATAATTTATTTTTTTGTATTACCAATCCGCGTTTAAATATTTCTTTAACTGTCCTGCATTTAAAACCTCGTATGCTAGCATGCCTTTCTTTTGTAATGGGGCAATGTTTTTACCTACACCATCATCTAGGATAGGATTGTAGCCTTCTTGTAGTAGCTCGTCTATTTTGGCTTTGAAGCTTTCAATTTCTTTGAGTTGTTTGTATATTTTATCCTTTTCGTTTTGGGCAGAAGCTGATGTATCATTTAACAAATCCGATTGGCGGTTGACTAAAGCTCGTTCACGGTGTTCGATGTACACAGAACGCACTCGCATTAATTTATCTCTGTCCCATTTGTAGATGATGCTATAGCAATCAAAACCTTGTTCTGGACCAGAAGTAAGGTGCCAAATAAATGGTGTTTTAGGCAAGTACATAAACAAGTTTAAATGATCTGATAAGGCTTTGAAGAAATGTCCATTGAGGTATTCTTTGATGTTACGACCCAGTACGCCATCAAAAGCGGAATACTGTGCCATAGAGAAGCCTTTTTCTAAGAATTTTTCTTCTATACGGTCTAATAATATTTTTTCTCCTGCATTGGGTACTAATGGAATGATGCCGTCTTCGTCTTCTAATAAGATTTCACGAATCATATCCGCTAAAAACTCCATAGCCAAAGTGTTCATTCTTTGTTTTGGAATGATGTTACTTTCTTTGAACCAATACCATACGTTGATGGGATTGACCTGATGGCGAATGCAAAACTCTTCTAAATCATTGTTGCTTTGGTACAAATTAGGAAACTCTGCTACTATTTTGTCTTTTTCTTCTGTAGAAAAGGCTGTTTCTGGTAAATTTTGGATAAAATATCTGATGTTGTCTAAAGGAAACTCTGCCACTTCATTTTCTAAATACGCTTTTTTTGCAGCAGCGGTTACCGGCAACCCCCCAATGCTTTCGCCTTCTTTTGCCAAAACCATTGCTTTATCTGCATCAGTTAACTCATAGACTTCAAAGATCTTTTCGTTAATGATGGCTTCGTTAATTAATATTTGAGATTTGTAATTATTTTCAAGATTAAAAAAATCTCTTATTCTAAACTTTACTTCATTTTCATTTCTAAACCTTGAAATAGGAGAACTTTTAAAGCTATCTTCAAAAATGAAATACTCATTTAGTTTAAATATCAATGAATAATTTGTTTTAGATAAAGTATCTATAATTTTTTCAATATTTTTTTCTGGAATTAAAAAAGGAACTCTTTTCAAATCACCAGGTTGTATATTAACAGTTGGATTAAGGCAATTTATAATATAAAATACGAGTTTGGAATTTAAAAACCCCATAGAATAAAATACATTCTGATAATCTTTCATAAAAAACACAGAAGAGCCGCCAATATCAAAAAGATGATTTTTAGGTAAATAACGTAATGAAATACCTTTTGAGCCAGAGGCTGAATAAGTCAATCCTTCAATAAAATAATATTCTTGTGCATGTAAATCTTGTCCTCGGTCGATTAAATAATTTTGTAATTTTTTACCCTCTTTTTCCCAATCTATTACTAACCATAAATTACCAAACCATTTTTGATAAGGTCCTCCTTTAGAATATTTAACCCACTTTTTATCATAAATAGTTGCTTCTTTGTCTAATATTTCTACTTTATCAATCTCCCACCAAAATCTTAAAAAACGATTATTATTTGATGTTTGAATTGTACGTCTTCAAACTAAATTGGACGTTTTCTAAGAGAGTATTTAGTTAATAATTCAAAGATAAATGATTTTTTGTATTTGTTGATAA
>NZ_DITB01000100.1 GCF_002422095.1 Flavobacterium sp. UBA6195 | reverse complement strand
GCGGGCAATTTTCTGTTAAAAGTTGAAATGAAGTAACAGAGAAACAACCGTTATCAATACGAACAAAAATTTCTTTTGGAGTGGTAACTGCATTGTAATTTGAACTGTTCAAAATAGGATTTATATTATGTACAGCATCATTATAGGTTTCATGAAAAGAAATTAAATGAGTAGGATTTGTTTTAACCATTTCAAAATAACTTGAAAAATTAAAAAGCCCTTTAGTTAATCCAAGATTACATGATGTTAAAGGATTTAAACTATTAAAGGTTGGTGATACTGTTAATTCAATTTCTATTTGAAATGAGTTATTAGTTTCAATTAATTCAGGTCTAATTCCAGTTCCATTTCCAGTGTCATCAACATTTGCAATTAATGTGAAATTTGAAGGAATAGAGTTTGGAATAGTTAATGTAATAGTACCATTTTCATAACTTCCAATTGGAATTATATTTTGAGTGTATGTGGTAGCTATGACTTGATTTTCAATATAAAAACTTATTGGAGTATTGGCTTGTAAAACTTCAGTGCTATTTAAATTTGAAACGGTATAATCAACAGTAACTTCTCTTGAATTGCAAATTGAAATTGGATTTTCCAAAACAATTGTAGCATCAGGTAATTGACTATTTAGTTTGGTAACAATTGTATTTAACATTACATAATCTTGACCTGATTGAAGTGAAACGGATGCAGATGTGGTTCCTGGAACAATGTAATTTTCAATGGAATAAACATCTAAATCCATGTTGTATAAGTTTGTGGCGCCTGTTTCTGTATTCGTTCCGTTAAATGCATTAAAGCTTGGGTTTAAAGAATTGCTTAAAACATTAGTCGTTCCGTTAGCAGAGAAACTCAATTTTTCTTCAAATTGTATTAATCGATCACCTTCCCAAGCTATAAATCCAATTTTAGCCCCCGTATTACTTATTAAATAAAGATTATCCAATTGAATAGTCATATTATCAATTATTCCTAATGGACGATTCGGTGATAAAGCTTCTAAACCTTGATAAATATTTAATTGATTCAGTGTTAAATTAGGATTTTCATAAACTACTAAAATTGCCCAGCTCGCAAATTGTGTTGCATTGTCGTAATAGGTGGTAACCAAGTCATTTAAATCGAAATCGGAAAGCGTGTAAAGACCATTGCCTGTTAATTGAACAAAACTGGTTATATCTTTAAAAGCACTAAAATAAGTAAGATTGCTAGAAGTTCCCACAACTGTACTCAAGATATCGGGCGACATATCAATTCCGTTTAATTTTACATTTGTATCACCAGCCCCACTTCCAGCCCAATATAAATAAGCTCTTTCAATACGATCATTACTTGCCAAATTTAATGTAGCGGATGATTCGGTATATAAAAATGTTGGATATTGAAATTCGTTTTCATCCGGCCCCATTGTGTTGCCAATAAATGTAAAATCATATCTACCATTAATTTGTGTGTACAAGGAAATATCCTGTGCTTTAATACAAGATGGAATAAGAAATTGACAAATAATAATGAGACAATATAATTTTTTCAACATGTTGATTTTGTGAAAATTTGGTTCTAAATTACTATATTTTTTTAAAAAACATACCAAAGAAATCAGATACCATAAAAAATTTAGTAATTTTCCACTTTAAAAATTACTTTTTTGAAAAAGTATCACATACAAATATATAAAGCCGAATTTTATTCTACATGGAACAATTTTGTAGCCCATGCTAAAAATGCAACATTCTTGTTTCATCGCGATTTTATGGAATATCATCAAGATCGATTTGAAGATTATTCGCTTTTGATTTTTGATGAAAAGAACCATTTGAAAGCCATTTTACCTGCAAATAAAGTAGAAAATACGCTGTATTCTCATCAAGGATTGACCTATGGAGGTTTGGTTTTAAATCAGAAAACAAGAATTCAAGAAGTAATTGAAATAGTACATTCAGTATTAAAATTTTTGAATGAAAATGGTGTTTCTTCTCTTCAAATGAAGCAATTGCCAACTATTTATCACGAATCGCCTTCTGATGAAATGGAGTATTTGAGTTTTATTTTAAATGCAAAATTAATTCGTAGAGATAGTTTGTCAGTCATTAATTTAGAAACCGATTTCGAATTTAGCAACAGTAGGGCAGAAGGTATAAAAAGAGGAACCGATTTTGGATTAGAATTTAGAGAAGAACAAGATTTTACTTCGTTTTGGAATCAAATATTAATTCCTAATTTAGCACAAAAGCATCAGGCAAAACCTGTTCATTCGCTTGAAGAAATCATGTTGTTAAAATCAAAATTTCCAAATAATATCAGACAATTCAATGTCTATAAAGAAGGAAAAATCATAGCAGGAACTACTGTTTTTGAAAGTGATTTTGTAGCGCATTCGCAATATATCTCAGCCGATGAATCGAAAAATACAACCGGAAGTTTAGATTTTTTACACAACAGATTAATAACGTATACGTTTCGTAATAAAAAGTATTTCGATTTCGGAATTTCAAATGAAAATCAAGGACAAAATATCAATAAAGGATTGCTGTTTTGGAAAGAAGGTTTTGGAGCACGAACCATTGTTCAAAATTTTTATGAGATTGAAACTAAGAATTATCCACTTTTAGAAAACGTTTTACTATGATACATTTCCTAAATTTAAAAAAATTAAACCAACCTTTTGAAACTGCTTTTCAGAAAAAGATGAAGCAATTTCTAGAAGGTGGCTGGTATATTTTAGGTGATGAAGTAAAACAGTTTGAAAAGGATTTCGCCACTTACTGCGGAACGAAACATTGTATTGGTGTTGGTAACGGTTTAGATGCATTGGTTTTGATTTTCAAAGCTTACATCCACCTTGGAAAGTTACAAAAAGGTGATGAAGTAATTGTTCCGGCAAACACTTATATTGCAAGTATTCTAGCAATTTTACAAGCTGATTTGGTTCCTGTTTTAGTAGAACCTCGATTAGAAACTTATAATCTTAATCCGGAAGAAATTGAAGCTAAAATTACTTCAAAAACTAAAGCTATTTTACCCGTTCATTTATACGGTCAACTGTGTGAAATGAAAGCTATTTATGAAATCGCTCAAAAGCATAATTTATTGGTTGTTGAAGATGCTGCACAGGCACATGGAAGTCAATTTTCTGAAAAAGAAAAAGCAGGAAATTTGTCAAATGCTGCTGCTTTTAGTTTTTATCCAGGAAAAAATTTAGGAGCTTTAGGCGATGCAGGTGCTATTACAACGAATGATGATGAGCTAGCAAATGTTTTGTTTTCGATGCGAAATTATGGTTCTAAAGTTAAATATGAGAATGAAATTATAGGAGTTAATTCAAGATTAGACGAATTACAAGCCGCTTTTCTAAATATCAAATTGAAGCAATTAGATTCGGAAAATGATTTCCGTAGAAGTATGGCAAAGCGCTATCTTTCGGAAATTAAGAATGATAAGATTGTAATGCCAAATTGGGATTTATCTCAAAATCACGTGTTTCATTTGTTTGTCATCCGAACTTTCAATCGAATGGATTTGCAAAATTATTTAAAAGAAAACGGAATTGAAACGATGATTCATTATCCAATTCCGCCACACAAACAAAAAGCGTTAGCCAATTGGAATCAATTATCATTTCCAATTACGGAAAAAATTCACAAAGAAGTGTTGAGTATTCCATTGAATTCTAGTTTAAATGCATCCGAAATTCAGCACATAATCACAACTTTAAACAACTACTAAATGGGAATTTTGCATCAATTGAAACAATTTGCTTTTGTAAAGCTTCGCATTTTAAAATATAAAAGCTTGTCTTCGTGTAAGCAAGTTTCGGGTCAGCCCAAATTATATCATCCTTTACTTTTGAATGGAAAAGGAAAGATTTCGTTTGGTGAAAATGTTCAAATTGGAGTTGTAAATTCGCCTAATTACTATTCGCATTATTCTTATTTTGAAGCAAGAAGTTTAGAAAGTGAAATTATCATAGGGAATAATGTTTACATAAATAATCATTGTACTATTGAAGCATTATCTAAAATTACTATTCAAGATAATGTTTTGATTGGGATAAATTGTTCCATTTTAGATAACGACGGGCATTCATTAGAAAAAGATGATCGACTTTTTGGAACACCAAAATCGGCTGAAATTGTAATAGAGAAAAATGTTTTTATTGGCGATAATGTTACTGTCTTAAAAGGAGTAATAATTGGTGAGAATTCAGTTGTCGGAAATGGTTCGGTTGTAACTAAAAGTGTTCCTTCAAATGCAATTGTTGCTGGAAATCCTGCGCAAATCATAAAAGAAATCAAATAGTGTCATTTTTTAAACGACATATTTTATTAAAAGTATTGTCGCTTAATGCGATTGCAGTTTTTGTGCAATTTATTTTAGGTCTGATTTCCGTTAATATTGTGTCGGTTTATTTAGGTCCAAGCGGTATGGCTTTTATGGGGAATTTGAGAAACTTCACAAGTATTTTCAAGTCGATAAGCATTGTGGGTCTTAAAGAAGGTTTTATCAAGTTGTTTATTGAAAACAAGGAAGCCGAACAGCGAAAAAAGATTTTTTCTTCATTCCTTTCCTTCTTTGGAATCATAACCATCGTTTGCTCCGTAATTATCATCAGTTTTGCTTCACAATGGAGTCAATTGATTTTTCAATCCAATCAGTATTCACACTTTTTAATTTTGTTTGGATTGCTATTGCCTTTTTTTACATTCCAATCTTTTTTGGCTGCGTTGTTAAATGCTCAACAATTTTTCAAGAAATTAATTGCATTACAATTGGTAAGTTCTATTGTTATTTTTGCTTTTACAACCTATTTTACTATACGAAATCAATTAGAAGGAGCCATTTTAATTTTGGTGATTTCAGATGTATTACTATTGCTTTGTACATTATATTTTTTACGAAAAAATGAAGCTTTTCACTATTTTAATACTTTAAAAAATATCGATTTTACGTATTTAAAAAGTATTCAAAAGTTCTTATTAATGGCATTAGTTAGTGCTATTGTAATTCCTCTGACATCATTGTTAATTCGAAATGTACTAATTACAGATATTTCACTTGATGCTGCCGGAAACTGGGAAGCAGTCAACAGAATTTCAGGATTTTACATGATGTTTTTTAGTGCTGGTTTATCTATGTATTATCTTCCAAAACTTTCAGCATTAAATACAGATGATGAGTTTAAAAAGGAATTGGGATATTATTTTAAGACCTTAGTTCCTTTATTTATATTGGTTTTATTCTCGGTATTTGTAGCTAAAAATTGGATAATTGATTATGTATTAGCATCGAAGTTTCAAATGGTGAAATCACTTTTAATTTGGCAGTTATTAGGCGATTTATTTAAGATTATGACCTTAGCATTTGGTTACCAAATTTTAGTAAAAGCAATGGTAAATAAGTATTTAATTATTGAGCTCGTTTTTAATCTGTTATTTTATTTTGGCGTTTTGTTTTTATTGAAACAATTTTCAGTTAAAGGTGCTGTTATGGCTTATTTTTATGCCAATGTGATTACTTTTTTAGTAGTTTTATATTTTTTTAGAAAATTGATTTATGTCAAAAAATCTTAAGCTACTCATCGCAATCGAAATCATATTTCGATTGATTTTGTTTTCGATATTCTATTCTTCAGTAACCATTTTTCCCGATTCTGAAGGATATATCGACTTAGCGCAAAGAGTTTCAAATTTTGATTTTTCAAATTATAATGGATTGCGTTCACCCGGTTATCCATTGTTGATTTCTTTTGTGAATTCTAATTTATATGCGGTTATTTTTATTCAATTTGGATTAGGAATTATAACTTCTGTTTTTCAATATAAAACGTTGAATCATTTAGGTTTCTCAAAGCGAAATAGCTTAATATTCACGCTTTTTATTGGTTGTTTTTTAAATGTTTTCTTTTTTGAAACTTGTATTTTAGTGGAAACTTTAGTGCTTTTTTTAATGAGTGCTTTTGTTTATTTACTTTCCAAAACTTCTTTTCAAAATCAAAGCTTGAAGTTCGATTTTCTAATCAGTTTTATTTTAGGTTATTTAGTTTTAATCAAATCGTTTTATATTTTTATTCCTTTTATACTTTTGATTTGGTTATTGTTAAAACAACCCAATTTTAAAACTATTTTTCGTAAAAGTTGTTTGATTTTACTATTTCCAATGTTAGCCTTTTGGAGTTGGTCTTATGTAAATAAAGTGAATATTGGACAATTTTCTACTTCGGGAATTTCAGGATTATATTTAGCGCAAAATTGTGTTTATTTTGCCGAAGATGCACCTAAAGAATTCGATTGGATTTCAAAACCGTATGTTGCCTATCGCGAAAAATCTATTGGAGAAAATCGAGATGTGGCAATGGCGATTTGGTATGCTTATGAAGATGGCGCTTATGACAAGTACAATTTAACTTTGCCAGAATTTTCAGTAGAGTTGGGGAAATTTGCTAAAACAGCAATAAAAGAAAATCCATTTGCTTATTTGAAACAAGTCATCACCAAATCTTGGTTTGATTTTTGGAAACCAACAATCAATTGGAATTATGAAGCGTTCAATTTTAAGTATGCGAATAAACTATTTTTGGGAGTTTGGTATTTGCAGTCTGCTCTTATTGTTTTAATTAAGGCTGGATTTCTATTTGTTTTTGGTTTTCAACTGATTCAGTTCTTGAAAAGTAGAAAATTTGTTCTCGAATTTTTATTGTCGTCCATCGTGTTTTCGGCTTCTGTTTTGCAAGCTTTGGCAACTTATGGAACCAATTATCGTTTTAGTTTTCCGTTTGAATTTATTATGATATTTATAGTTCTTTTATTTTTGAAAAAGAATATTAAGCTTCCCAGCAAGCTAAATACTTTTCTGCAATAGTTTTGTAATCATGCTCTTTTTCGATAAAATTTCGAGCGTTTTTAGAAATCTCCAGTATTTTTTCAGGATGTTCAATTAAAAAGGAAAGCTTTGCTGCAATTTCGTTTTCATTGGGTAAGGCATTAATACAAACTTCATCTTCTTGCAACTGATATTGATTTAAAAATTCGGTTTCAGCGCCAGTAAAAACAACTTTTCCCTTTGCCATAGCTTCTAATGCATTATACCCTTGATCGTATGCAAAAACTTGGTCTAGTAGAATATGCGCTTTGTTATAAATGGAAATATATTCGCTGTACGGAAGGTTTTCGGTTACAACTATTTCTACTTTATCAGTATGTTTTTCTCGAATGATTTCTAAAGCTTTTTCGAAATAATTAATTCCTTTTTTAAGATAACTCAATCGATTAATACCAAGAAAAATGATGATTTTATTTGTGTTTTCTATAGGTTGAAAAATAATTTTATCTGTATTTATTGGATTTGGAATAAACGTAGTTGTAAAACCCACTTTTTGCATCGGAATTTCATAATCTAAATCAGATGTGATTAGTTTTTGACAGTTTTTATTCAACCATTTAAAGGTTTTTCGATAACTATCTTTTCGATATTTTAAAGGGAATTGAAAATCTTTTTCCAAAGAATTGTCGTCAAAATAAGGAGTTAAAACCGAATATTTTAGTTCGTTTTGAAACCAATAATCCACGACAGAAACTTCATCACCACAAATTAATAAACTTCGACTTTTGATTTTTTTGAACAGCTTTTTATATAAAAAACGTGATAAAATTGGATACGTTTCTAAAGCATCAGAATTAATCATTTGTACATGATTAAAATCATTCAACTTAGGTAATAGAAAATATAAACGAATTGCTTTTTCAATTTTTTCTAAATCTAAATTTATAACTTTTCGAATTCCTTTGAATAGAAAATTTGCAATTTTATTATCATTACAAATTCTTGCATAAATTGAATAATCTACAGAGAATTTCTTGAATTTATCACCACAACCCACAATTGTGACTTCATGACCAAGCGCTATCAATCCTTCTTTTAAAGAATTGTGCAAACGACTATATTCGCCTAACAAAAGTATTTTCATGTAATGGTTCTAAATTCTAAATTCTGACTTCTAAATTCTTATCTTTGTGTAAATATAGTACAATTGCTAAATATGTATCAAAAATCGGATATTCAAATTTTAATTGCCACGATGAATCGAACTAATTTCGATTTTTTGAAAGCCATGTTTGTATTTTCTGATTTTTCAACGCTTAACCTATTAGTAATTAATCAAACGACTTCTGATAGGTTATTGCAATCTAATTTTGAAAATGTTGAAGTAATCAATTCCTTTGATAAAGGATTGTCTAAAAGTAGAAATTTAGCATTGCAAAAGGCTTCTAAAGATTTAATTATTTTGACTGATGATGATGTGGTTTTTCAGTCTGGTTTTGATGATTTTGTATTAAACGCATTCAATTCCAACCCAAATCATGATGGTTTTCGATTTCAATATGAAAATGAAAATGGAAATTTACCGAAAATATATCCAAAACGTTTTTTATCAAAACTTTCAAATTTTGAGATATTAAATTCTTCTTCTGTTGAATTGGTTTTTAAAAAGGATAGTATCAAATCTAAAGGTGTATTATTTGATGAGAATTTTGGTTTAGGATCGAAATTTTATATGGGAGAAGAGGCTATTTTTGTTTCAGATGTCATCAAAAAAGGCTTGAATATAGGCTTTGTACCCAAAACAATTTTGATTCACTCTGATTTATCAACAGGAGAAAAAACAATTTTTTCAGAATTATATTTTGTACAAAGTGCTGTTTTTTATCGCATTTTTGGCAAAATGTATTTATTTTGGGTAGCTTTGAAATTATTTTTTGATTTAAAACAAAGTAAAATTAAAATTACTCAAGTTTATAACTTATTTAGTCAAGCGCTTAAAGGAAAAAAAGCTTATGTCAACCATACAAAATTGTAAAATACTTTCCATTCCAAAAATTGAAGACCCAAGAGGGAATCTTTCGGTAATTGAAAATGATGTAATTCCATTTGATATCAAACGCGTTTATTATTTGTATGATGTGCCTAGTGGAGCTGAACGTGGCGGACATTCTCATAGAGAACAATATGAGTTTTTAGTTGCACTTTCAGGAAGTTTCGATGTGATTTTAAACGATGGGAATCAACAAAAAACAATTTCACTTAACAAACCTTTTGAAGGCCTTTTAATAACGAATGGAATTTGGCGTGAATTGAAGAATTTTTCTTCTGGTGCTGTTTGTTTAGTAATTGCTTCGGATGTTTTTGACGAAGAGGATTATATCAGAGAATTTAAAGAATTTCTAGAATCCAAATCTTAGTGATATACTGTAAAATCAACACCAAATTTTTTTAATAGATGTTTTGTTTTTAGTAGCAAACGCAAAACAAAAATTGGAGTTGAAAGTAAAATTTTTGTCTTAGTAGGAATATTTGAAGTAATATTTTTTAAAATTTTTTTGGAATTTTCAATATCACCAGCAATCCTATATTGTAAAGCGTACTCTAATCTATAAATATCTAAAAACTTTTTTAAACTTTTGTTTTCTTTTTCTTCTTCGGAAAATTGATTTAAATCTATTAAAGCTTTTTTTGTAAATTTTAATTTTGCTAAAGAATTTTGTGCTTCAAAATGATAAATCGCAGAAATTACATTGTTAATGGCAACATTGTTCTTTATGGCAATTTTTGTCCAAAGTTCTAAATCCTCTCCGTTTGAAATTGCAATATTAAATCCATTGAATTCTAAAATAATATTTTTTGGAACAATAATAGAAGATGAAGTAGCAATTCGATTTACTAAACTAGCTTGAAAAAAATCGGACACTATTCCTCTATAATCATCTGCGAAACTGTAAGAAAAACTATTGTTTATGATATGATTTTTAGCTATCATAGTTTGGTAACGACTACAATACATGCCACAATTTGGAAAATCATTTATTAATTTTACTAGTTCTTCTAGATGATTGGGATACCAGTAATCATCTGCATCTAAAAAAGCAATAAATTCTCCTTTTGCCTGAGCAATTCCTAAATTTCTAGCAGCTGCGACACCTTTGTTTTCTTGTTGAAAGCATTTGATTCGTTCGTCTAAAAATTGAGAAACAATTTCAAAACCGTTATCTGTAGAGCCATCATTTATAAGTACCACTTCATAATCAGTAAAAGTTTGTGCTAATACCGATTGTAAAGTTTCTGAAATAATGAAACCTTTATTGTAGAGAGGTATGATTACTGATAGAAAAGGCATATTATTGTTTTAATGAACACATATAACTCATTCGGAATAAATTAAAAACAATTAATGACGGATTGTTAGAAACTAAATTTTTGGTCATTGTATTTTTAAATATTTTGTAAAATAATAAGGCTATTAAATGAAGCTTTGTTGTTTTTAAAAAAACATATAATTTTAATAACGAAACATATCTATAATCAATTTTTTTTGAAGCATAAAGTACAAGTAAACTTTTTATACTGTTTTTTGTTTTGTTAATGTAAACTTCATTTGAATCAATATCACCATGTTTTATTTGATTATCGATATGATGAATTTTAGATGGTATTAAACTTAATTGATAGGAAAGTTGAGTATCGTCATGCCCATAAAGAGTAATTTCTGTGTCAAATTTTACTTTATTGAAACATTCTTTTTTAATAATTGTATTGTTAAATAGTAAACACTTATATGGCTTTTTTAATCTATCTTTAGCAAGTTTATCTTCAATAAATTTCCCATATTTCCATCTGAGAATTTGTTGATTTGAAGGATAGTTTTCAGGATGTAATCTTCCGCCATATATAACATCATATTCTTTGAGATTATTAATGTAATTTTTTATATAAAGAGAATTAATTACAATTGAGTCTCCATCCAAAAAAAGAAGATATTCATACTTCGCTCTTTTAGCTAATAAGTTTCGATTTTGTCTATGAGCTACATTTTTTTCTAGCGAAATAAAATTACAGTTTGAAAGTGAATTTATTTTTTCATTATTAATATTAAGAGTTGATTTAGACGCGTCGTCTTGACATAAAATTTCAAAGACAATTCCTAATTCAATACATTGCTTATGAAGTTCTTCAACTAATGGATAAGCATTATAATTGTATATTGGAACTAAAACCGATAACATCTATATCGTTCTTTGAACTACTTCAAACATTTTTCCACCCTCAAATTTAAGCGTTTTTGATGGGTATTTTAAAACCAATGCATAATCGTGAGTCGCCATTAAAATGGTTTTTCCGTTTGCGTTAATTTTTCTTAGAACTTCCATAACTTCCACGCTGGTTTGTGGGTCAAGGTTTCCTGTTGGTTCGTCTGCTAAAATGATTTCTGGGTCGTTTAATAAAGCTCTTGCAATTCCTACACGTTGCTGTTCTCCGCCAGAAAGTTGGTGTGGCATTTTATTAGCAAAACCTTTCATTCCCACTTTATCTAAAACTTCTTCGATTTTAGCATCCATTTCTTCTTTTTCTGTCCAGCCAGTTGCTTTAAGAACGAATAATAAGTTTTCTTTTACGCTTCGGTCTGAAAGTAATTTGAAATCTTGAAAAACGACTCCTAACTTTCTTCTCAAATAAGGGATGTCACTTTCTTTTAAAGTTGTTAAATCATAATCTACAATGCTTCCTTCGCCATCTGTCAAAGCCAAATCAGCATAAAGCGTTTTTAAGAAACTACTTTTTCCAGAACCTGTTCTACCAATTAAATAAAGAAATTCTCCATGTTTTACATCGATATTTACATCGGTTAAAACCGGATTTTTATCTTGATAAATGGTTACATTTTTTAAGGATAGAACTGATTGTGACATATATAAATTGGATTTTAAAATGTAAAAGTAATAACTTATGGTTCTGTATCAAAATTTTAAACCAATTTCGATTAAAATTATTGTGTTTGGTTAAAAACTATGTTCAAAAATTGTACAATAATATGTTAAGAACCTTCGTTAATACTTACAATAAGCCTTATATTTGGAACTTATAAATAACGAATCACATGATAAAGTATTTAAAACTTTCTTTTTTAATGGTGTTTTTTTCGGGAACACTTTTAGCCCAACAAACTTCTGTTTACACGCACGAATTAACTGAGTTTAATCGCGCTGTAGAATTGTACAAAGACAAACAGTATCAAGCAGCTCAAATTCTATTCGATAAAGTAAAATCGAAAACCGATAACATGGAAGTAGAATCGGATTGTGCTTACTATATTGCCAATTGTGCGATTCGTTTGGACCAAATGGGAGCCGATGTTTTGGTGGAAAGTTTTGTGGAAGATTTTCCCACGAGTACGAAAACAAATCAAGCCTACATTGAAGTAGCGCATTACTATTTTGATCAAGGAAATTATCCAAAATCATTAGAATGGTTCGACAAAGCGGATTCAAACAATATGTCGCAAGCCGAAAGAGAAAAGTATAATTTCCAGAAAGGGTATGCTTATTTCACTGCTAAAAACACAAAAGAAGCTACAAAATACTTCAACCAAGTAGTAAATTCGAAGACTTTTGGAAGTCAGGCGAAATATTATTTAGGTTACATGTCTTATGAAACAGATGATTATAAAAGTGCAAATCAATATTTCGAGCAGGTTTCTGACCAAGACAAGTACAAAGAAAAAATGGGCTATTTTCAAGCCGATATGAATTTCAAGCTTGGAAATTTCCAAAAAGCCATCGATTTAGGTTTAGAGCAAATGCCTAAATCAAAAGGAGAAGAAAAAAGTGAATTGTCTAAAATCATTGGAGAAAGTTATTTCAATTTAAAACAATACGATAAAGCACTTCCCTATTTATTGGCTTACAACGGTAAAAAAGGAAAATGGAATAACACTGATTTTTACCAATTAGGTTACACGTATTACCAACAAAAAGATTACGAAAATGCCATTTCGCAATTCAATAAAATTATTGGAGGAAATGATGGTGTTGCTCAAAACGCTTACTATCATTTAGCAGAAAGTTATTTAAAAACCGATAAAAAGCAACAAGCATTAAACGCTTTCAAAACGGCTTCTGAAATGGAATTTGATTTGAAAATTCAAGAAGATGCCTATTTGAATTATGCGAAATTGAGTTACGAAATCGGAAATCCATATAAGTCGGTTCCGGAAGTGATGAATGATTACATGGCGAAATATCCAAATACACCTTACAAATCGGAAATCAATACGTTGTTGATTAGTTCGTATATCACTTCAAAAAACTATAAAGAAGCATTAGTTTTATTGGAAAAAAATAAATCTCCAGAAAATAAATTAGCGTATCAAAAAGTAACGTTTTACAGAGGTTTGGAATTGTATACCGATGGCGATTACAAAGGTGCTTATGCCTTATTTAAAAAATCGTTAGCCGAAAACAAAGATGCAAAATTCACCGCAAGAGCAACTTTTTGGAAAGCCGAAACTGAATACAATTTGGACCAATTTGAAGAAGCAAAATTGAGTTTCAAACAGTTTTTAAATTCGGCTGAAGCTTCAAATACGCCTGAATTTGCTAATGCCAATTACAACTTAGCGTATTCGTATTTCAAGTTGAAAGAATATGAAAATGCGATTCAATATTTTGATGCTTACACCAAATCTTCTAAAGAGGATAGAGTTCGTTTAACGGATGCGTATTTACGTTTGGGTGATTGTAATTTCATGGCTGCAAAATATTGGCCAGCTATGGATGCATACAACAAAGCTATCGATATGAAAAGTGTTGATGCGGATTATGCAGCTTTCCAAAAAGGAATCAGCTATGGATTTGTAAGCAAACCAGACCGAAAAATTGAAGATTTAGAGAAATTCTCAAAAACGTTTCCAAATTCGCAATATGCAGATGATGCTTTGTATGAGTTAGGGAATACTTACGTGAATCAAAATCAAAATGATAAAGGAATTAGTACTTACGACCGATTAATCAATGGATACAAATCAAGTTCGTATGTAGCAAAAGCGATTTTAAAACAAGGTTTGATTTATTATAATTCGAATAAAGAAGATTTAGCTTTAACAAAGTTCAAAAAAGTAGTAGCCGAATATCCAAATTCACCAGAATCTATCGAAGCGGTTTCAACTGCGCGTTTAATTTATGTTGATAAAGGTCAAGTGGATGAATATGCGGCTTGGGTTAAAACTTTATCGTTTGTAGAAGTTTCAGATGCCGATTTAGATAATGATACTTACGAATCTGCCGAAAAACAATACTTGCAAAATAACAACAAACAAGCAATTTCAGGATTTTCAAGTTATGTAAGCAAATTTCCAAACGGAATTCATGCTTTAAAAGCGAATTTCTACTTAGCACAATTGTATTTTGCTGATAATTTGGAAGCAAATTCTGTGAAACATTATGAGTTTGTAGTTTCAAAACCAAGAAATGAATTTACAGAACAAGCTTTGGCTCGTTTGTGTCAAGTGCATTTGAAAGCTAAGAATTATGACAGTGCGATTCCAGTTTTAAAACGTTTGGAAACCGAAGCTGATTTTCCACAAAATATAACCTATGCGCAGTCTAATTTAATGAAATCGTACTACGAAAAACAAGATTACACTAATGCCGTTGTGTATGCCGATAAAGTATTGAAAAACGACAAAATCGACGATAGAATTAAAAGTGATGCTCAAATTATCGTAGCGCGTTCGGCTATTAAAACGAATGATGAAGCTAAAGCCAAAGAAGCGTATGCTAAATTGCAAAAAATCGCAAAAGGCGAATTAGCAGCTGAAGCTTTGTATTACGATGCGTATTTCAAAAACAAAGAAGGTAAGTTTGAGCCATCGAATGTTGTGGTACAAAAAATCGCTAAAGATTATTCAGGTTATAAATATTACGGAGCGAAGAGTTTGGTAATTATGGCGAAAAACTTCTACGGATTAAAAGATAGTTTTCAAGCGACTTACATTTTAGAAAGTGTAATTGAAAACTTCAAAGAATATACAGATGTAATCGAAGAAGCGCAAAAAGAACTGGATTTCATCAAAGGAGAAGAAGCAAAACGTAATTCATCAATCACAAATTAATAAAAATAAGATAATTGTCATGCTGAACTCGTTTCAGTATCTAGCATCTCATTTAAAAATATAGAACATGAAGAAATTAAATATAATCGCCATAGTTTTAGTTGTATTCGGAATTCAATTTTCATTTGCTCAAGTAAAAGATGAAAACATTGGTTCGGAAGTGGTAAACATTGTAAAACCTTATACACCCACTATTTCAGATGCTTTCAAAGTGAAAGAAACACCTGTTTTAGAAGATGAAGAAGAGCAAAAAAAGGAACCTATTCAATATAATATTTTCTCATTTCCGGTAGCATCAACATTTACGCCAGCAAAAGGAAAAGCCGCAGGAGTAGATAAAACCGAAAAAGAAAAATTATACAACAATTACGCTACTTTAGGTTTTGGAAATTACCCAACAATCAATGCAGAATTGTTCATTACACAAAATTTAAGTAGAACTAGTTATGTAGGTGGAATGTTACGTCATTTGTCGTCTCAAGGCGGAATTAAAGATTTGGTTTTAGATGATAAATTCTACAACACCAGTTTAGATGTAACGTACGGAGTTCGAGAGCGCGATATGAGTTGGAATGTAGATTTAGGTGTGAAAAACCAAATTTACAATTGGTACGGTTTACCAACAGAAACCATTTTCTTTGATGACGCTACAATTGCAGGAATCGATTCAAAACAAACGTATAATACAATTGCTTTAGGCGGAAAAATGAGTTTCAAAGACGGAATTTTTAATGATGCTAGCATGCAATTCAAACGTTTTTCGGATGGATTGGATTCGGGAGAAAATCGTTTCTTCATCAAGCCTAATTTCGATTTTGATGTGATGAGTCAAAAAGTAAAAGCAGATTTCGTTGTGGATTATGTAGGTGGAAGTTTTGATAGAATGTACGATGTTGATTCGGAGTTAAAATATAGCAATATTATCGCAGGAACAAGACCAAGTATTTTATATCAAAAAGATGATTTGTCTGTTCAAATTGGAGCAGGAGTGTACTATGCAACTACAAAAATTAACGGAGAAAGTGATGGAAAAATCTTTGTTTATCCAAATATTAAAGCGTCATACAAATTAGTAGGTGATATTTTAGTAGCTTATGCTGGAGCTGAAGGAGATTTAGAGCAAAATTCGTATGCTGATTTCGTAGATCAAAATCCATTTGTGTCGCCAACAATGTCAATTGCACCAACCGATAATAAATACGATTTGTATGTTGGGATGAAAGGAAAATTGGCAAATTCAGTAGCATTCAATGTGAGAGCTTCAAATAAAAATCAAGCTGATAGAGCATTATTTGTTAGCAATGGTTTTGATGGAACGGGAACGAATACAAACGGTTATGCTTACGGAAATTCATTCGGAATAGTATATGACGATTTAAATACGCTAAGCATTTTCGGAGAATTAAAAGCTGATTTTTCTAAAAATGTAACTTTCGGAATCAACGGAACCTACAACAATTATTCAACCGATTCGCAAGCGGAAGCATGGAACTTACCTCAATTAAAAATTGGTTCAACCGTAGATTTTGATATCAATGAAAAATGGTACGCAGGTGCGAATGTGTTTTTTGTTGGTGAAAGAAAAGATATTGTAACGATACAAAATGATATCCTAGTTTTTCCAGCGACTTTTTCACAACAAGTGGTAACTTTAGAAAGCTATTTCGATTTAAACGCGCACGTAGGCTACAAATACAACGCTAGATTAACCGCTTTCTTAAAAGGAAACAACTTAGCCAACCAACAATACAACCGTTGGGCAAATTTCCCAGTGCAAGGAATCCAGGTGTTGTTAGGGGCGAATTATAAGTTTGATTTTTAAAATACGTAACCACAAAGTTCACAAAGGTTTACACAAGGTTCACAAAGTTTTTTTGTGTCCTTAGCGCCTTCTTTGTGCCCTTTGTGGTTAATCTTTTCACCATGACATTCAAACAAAAAATAAAATCCCATTACCAAAACCTATTATCGGAGAAAATAAACGATTTGCGTTTTATGATTTCCGATTTGGCTCAAGATGCGCAAAACGATGCGAAAGGTTCGGCTGGCGATAAGCACGAAACCGCTTTGTCGATGATGCATTTGGAGCAAGAAAAACTCAATCAAAAATTAGCAGAAATCATCGAACAAAAAAATGTTGTGGATAAAATCGATGCGGATGCAATTCATACCAAAATAGCACTCGGAAGTTTGGTTCAAACCAATGAAATGCTATTTTATATCAGTGCTGCTCTACCAAAAATCCAACTCGAAAATAAGACGATAATTGCTGTTTCACCACAATCGCCATTAGGAAGTCAATTAATGGGTAAAAGTCTCGGAGATGAGGTTGTAATTAATAGTAATCGATTCCAAATTAAATCCATCGAATAAAACAAAACCACTCACTCGAGTGGTTTTTTTATGATTTGTAACTAAAACAAACGTAAAACAATATTTCTGATTTATAATATAATTAAAAAATTAATTTTTAGTTTTAATTTATAACTAAAATTAATTTTAAGGTTTATTATTTAAACTTATATATTCAATTTTGCTTCATCAAACTAAGTGAATTAATTCTTTCACTTAAACAATTAAACATTTCAACGATTAAACTTAAAAATTATGTGCGGAATATTAGCCATTATAGGGAAAGGAAAAGAAGCAACATTAGTGCAGCAATTATCAAAAAGAATGAGTCATCGTGGTCCAGATGAAAGCGATATTCATGTAACTGAGAAAGGTCACATTTTGGCGCACGAGCGTTTATCAATTGTCGATTTACACACAGGAAAACAGCCCATTCAAGGAACAGATTCCGCTTGGATGGTACATAATGGCGAAATATACAATCACAAAAAGTTAAGAGAGACGACTTTAAAACATCACACGTTTAGAACAACATCAGATTCAGAAGTTATAGTGCATTTGTATGAAGAATTTGGTTACGATTTCTGTGATATGTTGGACGGAATTTTTGCTCTAGTAGTTATCGATGGAGATGATTATATCGTAGCTCGTGATCCACTAGGAGTAAAGCCTTTGTATTACGGAATGGATGAAAGAGGTCGCTTGTATTTTGCTTCCGAAATGAAAGCGATTACCGACCAATGTAAGTCTTTTTCAACATTTCCTCCAGGACATTATTATACCGAAAAAACCGGTTTTGTTAAATACTACAAACCAGAATGGGAAGCACATGAAAAAGCAGTTGAAAAATTAGATTTACAAGCTTTAAACGCAAGTTTGACACAAGCGGTAGAAAAACGTTTAATGTGCGATGTACCATTTGGAGTTTTACTTTCTGGTGGATTAGATTCGTCGTTAATTGCATCAATAACGTCAAGATTGTTAGAAGGAAGTGGTCAAGAATTGCATTCGTTTTCTATCGGATTAGATGCTTCGGCTCCGGATTTAATTGCAGCAAAAAAAGTGGCAGATTTCATTGGAACTACACATCACGAAATTCATTTCACAGTCGAACAAGGAATTGAGATTTTAGATAAGTTAATTTGGCATTTGGAAACGTATGATGTAACGTCAATTCGTGCGAGCACACCAATGTACTTTTTGTCAAAAGCAATTACGGATAAAGGAATCAAAATGGTATTGTCAGGCGAAGGTGCTGATGAAATTTTCGGTGGTTATTTGTACTTTAGAAATGCGCCATCGGTATTGGATTTCCAAAAAGAAACCATCGAACGAGTTCAAAAGTTGTTTACAGCCGATTTACTTCGTGCGGATAAATCAACTATGGCACACGGTTTGGAAGCAAGAGTTCCGTTTTTAGATAAAGCGTTTTTGGATTTAGCAATCAAAATTCGACCTGAAGAGAAAATGCCAAAAACTTATGACGGAATTGAAAAATATATTTTACGAAAAGCATTCGATACACCCGAAAGACCCTTTTTACCCGAAGCGATTTTATGGAGACAGAAAGAGCAGTTTTCTGATGGAGTAGGTTACAACTGGATTGATACTTTAATTGAGTATTGTTCAAGCCAAGTAACAGATGATGAATTTGAAAAAGCAAAACTGTTCTTTCCTTATAACACGCCAGTTACAAAAGAAGCGTTTTATTACAGAAGGATATTTCACAAGCATTTTCCACAAGAAAGTGCGGCACAAACGGTTCGTAAATGGATTCCAAAATGGCAAGAAAACCAAGATCCAAGCGGAAGAGCAAATGCTGCTCACGTAAAAGCGGATGTATCAATTGCTGTAGAAAAAGAAGTGGTTTAGTATTTTTTATTAGGTTTGTTGTTTTGAAAGACCTCTTTAATTGCGTTTTAAAGAGGTTTTTTTATTTCTTCTGTTTTGAGGAAATTAAAAAATAGTCAAAAATTGAAAATAAGGCGATTTTTATTCGATTTAAGACACTTTTGTTTAAAATTAACAAATGTTAATAACTTAACCATGAGTTGCCATGGTTTTTATTTCTTCTTTTTATCTAATTACCTATATTTGTTGATATTAAAAATACTTTATTTAGCATAAATATTATGAGTGAAGAAAATAAAAAAGGGAGTTATTCAGCCGACAGTATTCAGGCATTAGAAGGAATGGAGCACGTAAGAATGCGTCCTTCCATGTATATTGGAGATACTGGAGTTCGTGGATTACACCATTTAGTTTATGAAGTTGTAGATAACTCTATCGATGAGGCTTTAGCAGGACATTGTGATACGATTTATGTAGCCATTAATGAAGATAATTCTATTTCTGTTGAAGATAACGGACGTGGAATTCCAGTAGATATTCACAAAAAAGAAGGTGTTTCTGCTCTTGAGGTTGTAATGACTAAAATTGGAGCAGGAGGTAAGTTCGATAAAGATTCTTATAAAGTTTCTGGAGGTCTTCATGGGGTTGGGGTATCGTGTGTTAACGCACTTTCTGATCATTTAAGAGCTACAGTTCACAGAGAAGGTAAAATTTACGAACAAGAATACGAAAGAGGAAAAGCGCTTTATCCGGTAAAGCAAATTGGTACTACAGACAAGAGAGGAACAGTCGTTACTTTCAAACCTGATGGTACTATTTTTACGCAAACTTTAGAATATTCTTACGATACATTAGCGGCTCGTTTACGTGAACTTTCTTTCTTGAATAAAGGAATTACTATCACGTTAACAGATAAACGTGATATCGATGATAAAGGACAGCCAAGAACAGAAACTTTCCATTCTCAAGAAGGTTTAAAAGAATTCGTTAAGTTTTTAGATGGAAACCGTGTGCCAATTATTGGTCACGTAATTTCAATGGAAAACGAAAAAGGCGAAATTCCAGTTGAGGTAGCTTTGATTTATAATGAAAGTTATACAGAGAACATCTTTTCTTATGTAAATAATATCAATACACACGAAGGAGGAACGCATTTGCAAGGTTTCCGTATGGGATTAACGCGTACGTTGAAAAAATATGCAGACGCTTCTGGATTGTTAGATAAATTGAAATTCGAAATTTCGGGAGACGACTTCCGTGAAGGTTTAACTGCGATTATTTCGGTAAAAGTAGCAGAACCTCAATTCGAAGGTCAAACCAAAACTAAACTTGGAAATAGAGAAGTAGTTTCTCCTGTTTCACAAGCAGTGGCTGAAATGCTTGAAAATTATTTGGAAGAAAATCCAAACGATGCGAAAATCATTGTTCAAAAAGTAATTTTGGCAGCTCAAGCGCGTCATGCAGCGAAAAAAGCGCGTGAAATGGTACAACGTAAAACCGTTATGGGCGGTGGAGGTTTACCAGGTAAATTATCCGATTGTTCGGAACAAGATCCAGCAAGATGTGAGATTTTCCTAGTTGAGGGAGATTCGGCAGGTGGAACTGCAAAACAAGGTCGTGATAGAGCGTTTCAAGCGATTTTGCCTTTGCGTGGTAAGATTTTGAACGTAGAAAAAGCGATGCAACATAAAGTATTTGAAAACGAAGAGATTCGTAATATTTTCACCGCTTTAGGAGTTACAGTAGGAACAGAAGAAGATAGCAAAGCGTTGAATTTATCAAAATTAAGATATCATAAAGTAGTGATCATGTGTGATGCCGATGTCGATGGTTCTCACATTGCTACTTTGATTTTGACGTTCTTCTTTAGATATATGAAAGAGTTAATTGAAAACGGACACGTTTATATTGCAACTCCTCCTTTATATATGGTGAAAAAAGGAAATAAAAAAGAATATGCTTGGACGGATGATCAACGTGATATAGCTAACGAAAGAATGGGTGGAAGTGCCGCAATTCAACGTTATAAAGGTCTTGGGGAGATGAACGCTGAGCAATTATGGGAAACTACCATGAATCCTGATTTCAGAACGTTACGTCAAGTGACTATCGATAGCTTATCAGAAGCGGATAGAATCTTCTCCATGTTAATGGGAGATGAAGTACCACCTCGTAGAGAATTTATTGAGAAAAATGCTGCTTACGCTAAAATTGATGCATAAAGCGGTAACTACATTAGGGTTGATTATGGCATTCCTTTTTACACAAAAAAGTGAAGCTCAAACTTCTCCACAAGACATTCAACAAATAGGGTATCTGTTATCAGATGCCCTTTTGTATTCTCAGCAATATATAGTGCCGGCTACTGATGCTGCGGTTTATCAAGCTTCAGCAGCTTGGGTAATGTCACCTAAAAAACGAAAAAAATGGGATGTAAATTTAGGTTTGCATACTAATATTTTCTTTGTTCCAAAAGCGGATAGAACATTCCAAATTCAAAATTCTGATTTTCAATTTTTTGAGATTGAAGGCGCGACTTCAGCTACAGTTCCAACGGCTTTAGGAAACGATAATCAAGTGTATTTGGTAGGGGAATTAGGGGGAGAGCAAGTGCGTTTCAAAACACCTGAAGGAATAAATCAAGAAACGGTAATTTATCCCTATTTCAAGGAGGAATAGAATTGCCTTACGGATTTGAGTTTATCGCTCGATATTCAACCAAAACCAAACTGAAAAGAGGTGATTATCAAGTGTACGGTTTCGGACTAAAGCATAATTTTAGTCAATATTTTTCAAAAGTAGAAGCTAAGAATATTCATTTTTCGGCTGCGGCTATTTATTCAAAAGAAGATATCAGTTTTGATTTTTTAGATATAAATACAGCTTATGGAAATTTAGGAATCAATAATTTGAATGGTTTGGTAGATACCTTTAATTTTCAATTAAGTGCTTCAAAAGAATTCAAACGCTTGAGTTGATTACCAATTTTATCCTGAATCACAGCGCATTTGAATATGTTGTAAGTGGTAATAAAGGTTCTATTGAGGAAGTATTTCCAGTTCAAAATATAATTAATGGACTTCTAAAGCGAGTTGCAAAAGACAAAACTAATATTTTAGGAGAAATTTCGGGTAGATATCAAATAAGCAAAATTTATCTGCAAAGTTCAATTGCTTTTGGTAAATTTGTAAACGGAAATATTGGTGTTCAATATCAATTTTAATTTAACAATTTTAATATACACAACAAAATGAAAGTAACAATAGTTGGTGCGGGTAACGTAGGTGCAACATGTGCAGATGTTATTTCGTACAGAGGAATTGCAAGCGAAGTAGTATTAGTAGACATCAAAGAAGGTTTTGCAGAAGGTAAAGCTATGGATATTATGCAATGTGCTACTACAACTGTATTCAACACACAATTAAGCGGAACAACAGGAGATTATTCTAAAACAGCTGGAAGTGATGTAGTAGTAATTACATCAGGTATTCCAAGAAAACCAGGAATGACACGTGAGGAATTAATCGGAATCAATGCTGGAATCGTTAAATCGGTTGCGGATAACGTATTAACTCATTCTCCAAATGCAATTATTGTTGTAGTGTCAAATCCAATGGATACTATGACGTATTTAACGTTGAAAGCTACCGGATTACCTAAAAACAGAGTAATTGGAATGGGTGGAGCTTTAGATAGTTCTCGTTTCAAATATTATTTATCAAAAGCATTAGACAAACCAGCTAATGATGTTCAAGGTATGGTAATTGGAGGTCACGGTGATACTACTATGATTCCATTAACACGTTTAGCATCTTACAATGGTGTTCCAGTTTCTAATTTCTTGTCTCAAGCAGAGTTAGATAAAGTAGCTGCTGATACTATGGTGGGTGGCGCTACTTTAACAGGTTTATTAGGAACTTCAGCATGGTATGCTCCAGGAGCTTCTGTAGCTTATTTAGTAGATAGTATCTTAAACGATCAAAAACGTATGATTCCATGTTCAGTATTTTTAGAAGGCGAGTACGGACAAGAAGATATTTGTATGGGAGTTCCATGTATTATTGGTAAAAACGGTGTTGAGAAAATCGTTGATGTACAATTAAATGATGTTGAAAAAGCATTGTTTGCTAAGAGTGCAGATGCAGTTCGCAACATGAATGCTGATTTGAAATCAGTATTGTAATTTTACATCAAAATAAAAATTGAAAAACTGTCAAGAAATTGGCAGTTTTTTTTTGTTATAATCATTTTTAAAATAATATTTTGGGTCGTTCTTTTTTGCTAAAAATTCGAGTTTTTAACAATATTTTCTGTTTTGTGAAATACTTTTTTATGTTGCAAGTATTTCATTTTTAAGGAATAATGTGTTTTTTTAGTGAAACTTAGGTAAAAAGGTTACTTTAATCGAAAATAAAATTGCTAAATCCTATTGTAAATTATATATTTGTCCGTTTTTATAAAATAGAATAAATAAATTTTAGAATAATGCAGAATAGAGGACTTATTAAATTTTTCGCAATTATCTTTGCTTTGGTATGTGTATACCAGCTTTCTTTTACTTTCGTAGCGAATAGTATTGTTTCTGATGCAAAAGCTTTTGCAAAAGGTGATACAGCTAAAGAATTACGCTATTTAGATTCTATCGGTAAAGAAGAAGTATACTTAGGTCATACTTACAAAGAAGTTACTAATAACCAAATCAACAAAGGTCTTGACTTAGAAGGAGGATTAAACGTTATTCTTCAAATTTCAGTTAAAGATGTTTTAAAAGGATTGGCTAATGATTCTAAGAATCCAGCTTTCAATAAAGCACTTGCTGATGCAAAAGCAAACCAACAAGGAAATCAAGATTTCATTGATGCTTTCTTTGTGGCAGCCAATGCTGCTAATGTAAGATTATCAGCTGCTGATGTTTTTGGAAACAGAAACTTAGATGAGGTTATTAAGTTTGATATGACTAACAAACAGGTTGAGCCTATTATCAAACAAAAAGTTCAAGAATCGGTAGAAAGTGCTTTCAAAGTATTAAGAGAACGTATAGATAAATTTGGAGTTACTCAACCTAATATTCAATTATTAGGAAACTCTGGTAGAATATTAGTTGAATTACCAGGAGCAAAAGATGTTGATCGTATTAAAAAATTATTACAAAGTACGGCTCAATTAGAGTTCTGGGAAACTTATAAAATTGAAGAAGTAGGTCAATACTTAATGTCGGTTGATGAGGCATTAAAGAAAACAGAAGTAGCTGTTAAAGCTGCGCCTGTAAAAACTTCAGGAATCGATTCGTTATTAACAGATAAAGCAGATACTACTGCTTCAAAAAACAGTCCTTTTTTAGGTAAAATGGTTGCTCCAGGTATGCAAGGTTCGCCTTACATAGGAAGTTTTGCTACAAAAGATACGGCAGTTATTAATGGGTATTTAAAAAGAGATGATATCAAGGCTTTATTACCAGCTAATTTGGCTAATGTAAGATTTGCTTGGGGAAAAACTAATGCAAAAACACCTGAAGTTACTGAATTATATGCTTTAAAAGGAACAAGAGATAATGTTGCGCCATTAAGTGGTGGTGTAATTGTTGATGCAAGAGATACTTTTGATCAATTAGGTAAACCTGCTGTTTCAATGCAAATGAATGGAAATGGTGCTAGAAAATGGGAACAAATAACAGGAGCCGTTTCGCAACAAGGAAATGCAATTGCAATTGTATTAGATAATATTGTTTACTCTGCACCTGGTGTAAGTAAAGGAGCAATTACTGGAGGTCAATCAGAAATTTCTGGAAACTTCACAATTGAAGAAACAAAAGACTTAGCAAACATTTTAAGAGCAGGTAAATTACCAGCTGCTGCAGAAATCGTTCAGTCAGAAGTGGTAGGGCCATCATTAGGTCAAGAAGCTATCGATAATGGTATGTTGTCTTTCGTTATTGGTTTCGCATTAGTATTATTATGGATGTTAGTTTACTATGGTAAATCAGGATTCTATGCAAACTTAGCTTTATTAGTAAACATTTTGTTCATTTTTGGAACATTAGCAAGTTTTGGTGCTGTATTAACATTACCAGGTATTGCGGGTATCGTATTAACAATTGGTATGGCGGTAGATGCTAACGTAATCATCTTTGAAAGAGCTAAAGAAGAATTAGATAATGGTAAATCAGTTCAAGAAGCTACTGATTATGCTTTCACTTGGAAAGGTGCGATGTCATCTATTATTGATGCTAACGTTACTACTGCAATTACTGCAATTATTTTATTAGTATTTGGTACAGGACCAATTCAAGGTTTTGCTACTACATTATTAATTGGTATTATAACTTCTGTTATAACAGCCGTTTTTGTAACTAGAATGTTCTTAGATTGGAGTTTAAGCAGAAATGAAAAATTAGCATATTCAACTTCATTAACTAAGACTTGGTTTAAAAATTTAAATATCGATTTCTTAGGGAAAAAGAAAATTGCTTACGTGGTTTCAGGTATTTTAGTAGCATTGAGTATTTTCTCATTAGCAACTAAAGGATTAAATCAAGGTGTTGATTTTGTTGGAGGTAGAACTTATCAAGTACGTTTTGATAAACCAGTTTCTGCTCCAGATGTAACGGCTGATTTAGTAGCTGTTTTCGGAAGTGCTGAAGCAAAAGTTTATGGTGGAAACGACCAGTTAAAAATCACTACCAAGTATAAAGTTGACGAAGAAGGTGAAGGAGTAGATAAAGAAGTAAACCAAAAATTATACGAAGGTTTAAAGAAATATTTACCAGCTGATTTAACTTATGATAAATTTGCAAATCTTTATGAAGGTAAAAAAGTAGGTATTTTATCATCTGCAAAAGTTACTGGTACTATTTCTAAAGATATTAAAACAAACTCTTTATGGGCAGTTTTAGGTTCATTATTTGTAGTATTTGTTTACTTAATGATTAGTTTCCGTAAATGGCAGTTTGGTTTCTCAGCTGTAATTGCAGTTGCTCACGATACAATCATTGTATTAGGTATTTTCTCTTTCTTCTATACAATTTTACCATTCAACATGGAGATTGACCAAGCATTTATCGCTGCTATCCTAACGGTAATTGGTTACTCGTTGAATGATACGGTAATTGTATTTGATAGAGTTCGTGAGTACTTAGATTACAATTCATCACCAGATTTCAAAGGATTAGTAAACAAAGCGTTAAATACTACATTAAGTAGAACTATCAACACATCTGCTACAACTTTAGTGGTATTAGTAGCTATCTTCATCTTTGGAGGTGAAACGATTAGAGGTTTCGTATTTGCTATCTTAGTAGGTATCTTAGTAGGAACTTATTCTTCATTGTTCATTGCAACTCCGGTAATGCAAGATACAATTGGTGAAAAAGAAGGTCGTAGAATGGCTGAATTTAAAAAAGAAGACTAATCAATTAGTTTCAACATATAAGAAAGTCCTGATTTGTTTCAGGACTTTTTTTATATATTTATATTTCTAGAATTGATACTTATGAAAATTAAATTTGTTTTGATTGCGCTATTGTTTGTGTTCTTGTCCTGTAATAAGAACAAAGTCTATCATGATTTTGATTCCAATTTTGATAATAATCGTTGAAATGCATCTGATGTTAGAGTGTTTGAATTTGAAAATACGAAATCAGAAGGTATTTGTGACTTGAAACTTCATTTCGGTCATGCAATGGGTTTCAGTTTGAAGAAGTGCCTTTAGAAGTCGAAATTAAGGTTCCTGATGGTGAAATGGAAATGCTTCCTGTTACAATTAAACTAATTGATGATTCTGGAAAGGATTTAGGTGATTGTTCTGGTGATATTTGTGATGTTTTTCAAACCATAAAAACCTTTAAAAACCTAGAAAAAGGAAAATATAAAGTGGCTATCAAAAGTAAGTTTGCAGGGCCTTATTTACCGAATGTTCTCGGTGTTGGGATTGTAATTGAAAAGCAAAAATAAAAAAGGCGGTTAGTATTTCTAACCGCCTTTTTGTATGTATTATTTCATTAAGCTTCTTTAACTTCTTTTGCTTTCCAAACAAAGTAAATTCCAATAAATATAAACGGAATACTCAGCCATTGCCCCGTTGAAAGTGCATTGAATATTGGATATTGCTCAAATCCACCTTGACTTTCCTTCACAAATTCTACTACAAAACGAATCGACCAAAGTAGGATTAAAAACAATCCAAATAAGTAACCTGCTTTGTTTCTTGCTTCTGTTTTCCAATATAAAAACATCAAAATAGCAAAAACAAAAACATAACAAATAGCTTCGTATAATTGTGCTGGATGTTTTGGGGTTACAGCAGCTAAATATTCTGCAAATTGAGGGTTGTTAGTAATAGCACTGTAGGCTTCGTTTTTATCTCCAATTTGTGTTATTTGCATAGCATCGTTTGCACTATATTTATCTCTTAAAAACTTAATTCCGAAAGCTGAAGTAGTTTCAGTTCCTACTATTTCTGAGTTGAAAAAATTTCCTAAACGAATAAAAATCGCACCTAAAGAAACCGGAATTACAATTCGGTCTAAAATCCATAAAAACGAACGTTTGATAACTCTTCTTTGAATGTAAAACATGGTTATTATAATTCCAATTGCCGCACCATGACTCGCTAATCCAGCAAAACCAGTGAAATGTAATGTAGGTTTGGTGCTAATTGGTAATAAAATACTCAACGGGTCTTGATTGAATAATTCTGGTTGATAAAAAATTACATGTCCCAATCGAGCTCCCAACATAGTGGCTACCAAAGTGTAAACAAATAACTTATCTAAAGATTCTACCGATTCGTTTTCTCTTAAAAAAATAGGTTTCATTACATACCAACCTAATCCAAAAGCCAATACCCAAGAAAGGCTGTAAAAACGTAACATGAAAAATCCTAAATCAATCCCTTCAGAAGGATTCCAAACCATATTGAGTGCGTGAATCATAATTTTTTGTATCTGATTAAAGCGTAAAAATAAATATTATTATTGGGAAACTTGTTAAAATTCCGATAAGAAATTTTTTCAAGAACAATGACAATTTCAAAAATCAATTTCAAACCTGAAACCTGAAGCAAATAATCAGGAACACAGATTAAAGAAATTTAAATAATTTTAAAAATCAGAATAGCAAAACGCTCTGTGAATCTCTATTAAACTCAAACAAAGTCAAAAAAAGCTCTGCGAACCTCTGTGTAATAAAATCAAGGCACTGGATCATAACCGCTTCTTCCCCAAGGATGACAACTAAAAATGCGTTTCAAAGCTAACCAGCCACCTTTAAACAAACCATGTTTTTGCAAAGCTTGAATGGTATACGTAGAACACGTAGGTTCAAATCGACAAGTAGCCGGTGTAAAAGGAGAGATGCCAGCCTGATAAAATCGCACCAATAAAACTAATGGGTATACTAACCATTGTTTGACTGTTTTTGGATATTTCGATTGGTGTTGGCTACACATAAGTATTGATTAAAAAAAAGAACCTCAATTGAGATTCTTTGTATTGTTAAAAGGTAAAACTAGTTCCTTCTTTTCCGTCTTTTAATTGAATGCCTAAAGCTAATAATTGGTCGCGAATTTGATCCGATAAAGCAAAGTTTTTGTTCGCTCTCGCTTCGTTTCGCATTCCAATTAACATTTCAACAACGCCACTTAATTTTTCTGTGGTATTTGAATTTCCTGAAGCTTCATTGCTAATTCCCAATACATCAAATAAGAAACTTGAAATGGTATTTTCTAAAAGTTGAATATCTTCCAAAGTTAACGATTCTTTTCCGTCGTTTACCAAATTAATATAACGAGCACCTTCAAACAATTGGGCAATTAAAATCGGAGTGTTAAAATCGTCATTCATCGCATCATAACAACTTTGCTTCCAACTTGCAATATCTAAAGTAGAAGTAGTACTAGCTTTCAACATCGGAATTAATTTATACGATTCCATTAAACGGCTATACCCTTTTTCACTAGCTAACATCGCATCGTTAGAAATATCTAAAACACTTCTGTAATGCGCTTGTAAGAAACAAAAGCGTACAATATTTGGTGCAAATGGTTTTTCAAAAAACGTATTTTCACCCGTAACCAATTCCATCGGAAGAATATAATTTCCTGTCGATTTACTCATGCGCAAACCGTTCATGGTTAACATATTAGTGTGCATCCAAAAATTCACAGGCGAATGTCCGTTACAAGCTTTTCCTTGCGCTACTTCACACTCATGATGTGGGAATTTCAAATCCATTCCACCACCGTGAATATCAAAGGTTTCGCCCAAGTATTTGGTGCTCATTGCTGTACACTCTAAATGCCAACCCGGAAAACCTTCACCCCAAGGCGAATTCCAACGCATAATGTGTGCTGGAGAAGCGTTTTTCCAAAGTGCAAAATCTTGTGGATTTTTCTTTTCACTTTGCCCGTCTAAATCGCGTGTGTTAGCAAAAAGTTCTTCGATGTTACGGTTACTCAATTCGCCATAATTCATTCCTTTTTGGTTGTAAGCAAACACATCAAAATAAACCGAACCATTGCTTTCGTAGGCAAATCCAGTATCAATTAATTTTTGAGTTAACTCAATTTGCTCTAAAATATGTCCCGTTGCAGTTGGTTCAATCGTTGGAGGAAGAAAATTAAATATATTCAAAACCTTGTGAAAATCCACCGTATATTTCTGTACAATTTCCATAGGTTCCAGTTTCTCCAAGCGAGATTGTTTTACAAAACGGTCGTTATCCACATCACCATCATCGGTTAAATGTCCGGCATCGGTAATGTTTCTAACGTATCTAACTTTATAATCTAAATGTTGTAAATAACGGAAAATCACATCAAAACTCATAAACGTACGTACATTTCCTAAGTGCACATTGCTGTAAACAGTAGGGCCACAAACATACATGCCAATATTTCCTTCATGAATAGGAGTAAAGGTTTCTTTCTCGCTAGAAAGCGTGTTGTATATTTTTAACGTTTGATTTTTGTATAATTCCATTTTTGTGATTGCTCAATATTTGTGATAGCTTATCTTAAAATTCTGATTTTAGAATCCTAAATTAAAACTGTGTATCTAACTTTATATAGTCTAAAAATTCTCTACGAACTTTATCTTCTTTGAATTTTCCGCCAAATTCAGCAGTAACAGTACTACTTTCGATATCGCGAATTCCTCTAGAATTTACGCATAAGTGTTTGGCATCAATTACACACGCTACGTCTTCAGTTCCTAGTACTTTTTGAAGCTCTTGAACTATTTGAATATTTAAACGCTCTTGTACTTGAGGGCGTTTTGCATAGTAATCTACAATACGATTCATTTTGGATAAACCTACAACTGTTCCATTAGATATATAAGCCACATGAGCGCGACCTACAATGGGAAGTAAATGATGTTCGCAAGTTGAATACACTACTATGTTTTTTTCAACTAACATTTCACCATACTTATATTTATTATCAAATGTAGAAGAACTTGGTTTTTTATTTGGATTTAATCCGCCGAAGATTTCTTTTACAAACATCTTAGCCACACGATTAGGTGTTCCTTTTAAACTGTCGTCAGTTAAGTCTAATCCTAATGTGTTTAAAATATTTTCGACATCTTTTTTTATCAACTCAATTTTTTCATCATCGGAAATAGAAAATGCATCATCTCTTAAAGGAGTTTGAGCACTTGTAGCAATATGGTCGTTTCCTATTTCGTCTTGAAAATCTTCGTTTGGTATCATTATGAAAAATTAATTTTAATAGCAATTTTAAGTATTGCAAAGATAAATAATAAACTTTAAAAATAATTTGTAAATGTTAATTATTAAAAAAAAAGTGCATAGCTTTAAATTTTTGTTAAATTTGTGGTTCTATAAACTAATAATCAAACTATAAAAATGAAAAAAGTATTACTTTTTGGCATCTTTTTGTTTTTTCAATTCGGTTTTTCTCAGACTAATTTGAATGCTAATGATGCACTTCTAAAAGGAGTCAAACTTGAAAAGTACCCAGACTCAAAATTTAATTATATTGATAATGTTAAGATTTCTTGGGATTTTTCTAATGTAGACATTACCAATAAAAAGGTTTCAATTGAAGTTGTAACAATTTATGATTGTTTTAATGGAGAAAATGCCTCTGATTTTAAGGAAACAATTAATGTTTTAAATGAAGATAATTTTACGGTGAGTGGATTTCGTGACTTAATTCATTTAGATCTCCTAGCAAAATGTTTTAAATGGAGAATACTATCTGTTGAAAACGGAGAAACAAAAGTTTCTGAATGGTCTTATTTATCATTTTTAAAATAGTTAAATCATGAAATTATTTTACAAAATTTTCTTTTTATTGAGTTTAAGTTTTGCCTTTGCACAATCTCCAGATTGTTCAACCGCATCAGCAATGTGTTCTGGGCAAGGTGGTCCTTACAATAACACACATCCTGGAACACCAGGTGGAAATCAAACTGGTTATGGTTCAATAACTGCTTGTGGTGGAAGTGGAAGTCATGGGAATAATGGTTCACTTAGTTCAACACCTAGACCAGCATGGTTTACATTTCAAATTGGTCAATCAGGGCCTATAGATTTAAATTTACAGCAGTTTAATATGTCTGGTACGGGAATTGATGTTGATTTTGCCTTATGGGGTCCCTTTTCAACTAGCAATTTGTCTACAATTTGTACTAGTTTGTCTGGTTTTAGTGCTCAAACTAATCCTGCAAATAATCATCCAAGTGTTGGTTATACCGGTCCTTGTAATTTGGTTGATGCGAGTTATAATTCAACATACAATGAAACTGTTCACTTTCCTAATGCTATCGCAGGAGAAACCTATTTGTTATTAGTTACAAATTATAGTACTCAGCAAGGAACGTATACTATAAATCAAATTAATGTTACTCCAACATCAGGTCAAATTTCTTGTAATGTAGTATGTGGTGTTAATTTAGGTCCAGATCAATTGTTTTGTAGTCAATTTATTTCGAGTTATACTTTGGTTGCCAATTTCAACCAAGCTCCAACGACACCGGGTACACCTACTTATTCATGGTATTTAGGTGGAAATTTACAAGCTACAACAACAACAAATAGTTATACCGTAAATCAAAGTGGAACATGGTCTGTAAGTGTAATTCGACCAGGATGTTCTGATGTTGCTACTGATGAAGTTGAAATCAGATTTGCAGCTCCACCAGTACTTAATGCGCCAAATAATTTAAATGCTCCAAACGGTGCGTGTAGTCATACGTTTAATTTGCGTGATGTAGAACTTGATATGTTGAATCCAGCATTACCATCTAACTATGTTATTAAATACTATTTAGATGAAGGGGATTGTTTTGCAGGAAATGGTAATTTTATTGTTGATCCTACAGCCTTTACTGTTAGTAGTACAACAACGATATATGTCAGAGTTGAAAATCTTGGAAATCCTTCATGTAGTAATTCTGAACAATATTTTGATGTAGTTATAAATTGTATTCCTACAGCATGTTCAATTAGTTTGTCTTCACCAGCTGGAACTAACAATCAAAATATATGTCAAGGAGATGCATTGACTAATATTTTATATACAACTTCTGGCACAGTAACTAATGTAACAGTTTCAGGTTTACCATCAGGTTTAACTACTAATTTTTCTTCTAATACTTTTACAATCAGTGGTACGCCAACTCAAACGGGAACGTTTAACTATACAGTAACTACAGTGGGTTGTTCTCCTGAGTTGTCACAAAATGGTACTATTGTTGTTAATAGTATACCTTCAGTACCTGTTATTAGCACGACGTTGCCAACTTGCTCCTCTGATGGTGTAAGTACTATTACCAATTATAATGCAGCTGCATCATATGTGTTTTCACCTTCTGGTCCTACAGTAGGAGTTGGTGGGCTTATATCAGGAATGACTCTTGGTACATCATACACGGTTACAGCTACTGTTGGAACTTGTACTTCAGCAGCGTCATCTCCTTTTGTTAATAATTTAATGCTAACTACTCCTAGTACACCTACTGTTGCTGTTCAATCTGAAACATGTGCTTCAAATGGATTAGCTACAGTAACAAATTATGATGCATCATTAACTTATACTTTTAATCCAACAGGTCCTTCTGTTGGTGCTTCTGGTGCTATTTCAGGTATGGTCCCTGGAACTAATTATACACTTGTTGCTTCGAATGGGTCTTGTACTTCAATTGCTTCTTCTTCTTTTAGTATTAATGCAATGTTGGTTACACCAGCTATACCAACTATAACTACATTGACTCCAACATGTGTTGTAGATGGTTCAAGTACAATTTCTAATTATAATTCAAGTTTAACTTATATATTTACACCAGCTGGTCCTTCTGTTGGCGCGGGTGGTGCAATCATTGGAATGGTTACAGGAACTAGTTATACCGTTGTTTCTAATAATGGGGTTTGTACATCAGTTTCTTCAGTTCCATTTACAAATGCATTACAATTAACTATACCAGTTATTCCGACTATTTCTGTTGCTGCACCTACTTGTTCATTAAATGGAGTTGCAACAATTACAAATTATGTAGCAGGTTTAACTTACGTTTTCACTCCTTCTGGTCCATCAGTTAATTCATCAGGTGTTATTTCTGGAATGTCTGTAGGTGTTAATTATATTGTTGCAGCAAGTAATGGAAGTTGTTCTTCGCCAGACTCATCTGTTTTTTCAATTGCAGCTATGTTAACAAGTCCTTCAACTCCTATTATTTCTTCTGTTTTACCAACTTGTACTCAGCAAGGAAGTTCTTCAGTTTCTAATTATAATACTTCGTTGAATTATACTTTTACTCCAAGTGGTCCTTCAATAGATGCTACAGGATTAATATTAGGAATGAATATTGGAACAACTTATACTTTAGTTTCTTCTGATGGTACTTGTTCATCATTAACATCTTCAAGTTTTTCTAATTTAGATGTTTTAAGTAGTCCTTCTGAGCCAACTTTATCAGTAGAAAATGTTCTTGTTTGTTCAGGAGAAAGAGCAATTTTTGTATTAAATGGAACTCCTAATAATGTAATTACTTATTCAATTGATGGTGGAAGCCAACAAGAAATAACACTAAATACGCAAGGTTCTGGAGTTGTTGAAGTTGTAACTTCAAGTGCAAATGTTTCAATTCAATTGTTAAATATAAACAATGGAAACTGTTCTTTAGCTTTAACAAATTCTGCAACAGTTGCAGTTCAGCTTTGTTCTATACCAAAAGGTATTTCACCAAACGGAGATGGCAAAAATGATGTTTGGGATTTATCTAATTTTGATATTAAGAAAGTGGAAATATTTAACAGATATGGAACTAAAGTTTATTCTAAATCAAATTATGAAAATGAATGGCACGGTCAATCTGATAATGGTAATGATTTGCCAGATGGAA